>JBIPNX010000437.1:0-2592 GCA_044378145.1 Flavobacteriales bacterium
AAATTTGGCTCTGATAAAGAATACCAACGCATACTTGAGCTTATTAAGCCAAACTAAGATAAACGCAATTAAAGGGCAATGGGCAGTCTTGTTTATTGTCCTTATATGGCTATTGCCTGTATCGCTGCACGCGCAGGTACCAGCCGACTCATCTAAAGCTGACACTACCAAAAAGGTATCGGAGACAAACATTTCCAACGTTAAGGGAGCAAAGGGAGGCAAGACTGATACAACTATTGTTGTACCCCCTACAACAAAGGTTACGGGTACAGATACATCAGCAATAGCGAAAATTAAGGCTGCTCCTGACTCTGTAAAAAAGCATTCACCTAAAAAAGCAACAATTTATTCAGCTATACTGCCCGGACTGGGCCAGATATACAATCGCAAGTGGTGGAAAGTGCCCATACTGTACGCAGGCTTTGCCGGTGTGGGGTATGCTATAGGCTTTAACCAAAAGTATTATTTAGACTTTAGGCAGGCGCTAAAAGACCGTATTGACGATGATCCTAATACCATTGATCCTTACGTAAACAAATACTCAGCAGCTAACTTAGACGAGCTGCAACAGTACTACCGCAAAAACAGGGACTTGTCGTACATCATTCTGGGTGCGGTGTATGTACTTAATATTATTGATGCTAACGTTGATGCCCACTTGTTTGATTTTGACGTGAGTAACGACCTAAGCATGAACATTAAGCCTGCTGCTATTCCAACTTACGCAGGATATGGCGGAGGTTTGGCCCTGACACTGAAATTCAAAAAATAAGCCTGTAATAATCATAATGAATATAGCACTAATAGGTTACGGTAAAATGGGGCGCGAGATTGAGCAAATAGCCATTCAGCGAGGCCATAGCATACTATTTAAGGTTGATGTTGACAATAAGGATTTGCTTACTGCTGAAGAGTTTAAGCAGGTGGATGCAGCAATAGAATTTACATCGCCCCACTCGGCAGTAGATAATGTTAAAGCATGCCTTGCAGCAGGGGTTCCGGTGGTGGTTGGCAGCACAGGTTGGTATAATCAACTACCGGAGGTTAAAAAGTATTGCGAAGAGAGTAACGGAGGTATGTTTTATGCGTCGAACTTTAGCTTGGGAGTCAACATATTTTTCGAGTTGAACAAAAGGCTGGCGACACTAATGCAAATGGCCGAAGGATATGATGTATCGCTTACCGAAATACACCATACCGCAAAGCTTGATGCACCTAGTGGTACAGCCATAACCATAGCCGAAGGGTTGTTGGCAAATTACCCAGCTAAAAAGCAATGGGTAAGCGTAGAGGGGGATAATAAGGTTGAGGTGAAGGAAGGAGATTTGGTAATACAATCGTTACGGATAGACCCGGCACCGGGCACTCATACGGTTGAATACAAATCAGCAGTAGACAGGATTGAAATAACACACGAGGCGTTTAGCCGCAAAGGTTTTGCTACCGGAGCAGTGCTGGCCGCCGAATATTTAAAAGGCAAACAGGGTGTATACACCATGGCCGACTTATTAAAACTATAGATATACTTAACTATGATTATAAAACTCGCTATCATCCTCTTATTTTATGCAGGCCTGCATACCGGCTTATGGAAATTGTTTGAAAAAGCTAAGTACAAAGGCTGGTATAGTTTAGTCCCTATCTACGACCTTATTATATGGCTTAAGATTATTAAAAAGCCCTGGTGGTGGTTATTAATATTGATGATACCGGGTGTTAACATTATCCTGTTTTTGGTAATGCTGTATAACCTTGCCGAGGCTTTTGGTAAGGAAACAGCGGGCGAACGTGCCTTGGCTATGTTTGCTTTCCCTGTTATATTACCCATGTGGGGCTTTGATAAGCATGTTAAGTTTTTGGGCATGGATACTAACCGCAAGCGCAGCAGCGGCGAGCAGTGGATAGATGCCATTGTATTCGCAGTTATAGCGGCAACCATTATCCGTACCTTCTTTATAGAGGCCTTCCAGATACCAACATCATCAATGGAAAAATCGTTAATGGTGGGCGATTACCTGTTTGTTAGCAAGGTTAGCTACGGTGCACGTTCTCCAATGACCCCATTAACAGTACCGTTTACTCATAGCACTTTACCCGGTGGTAATGTACAATCGTACCTTGAGTGGTTAACACTGCCTTACTTCCGCCTGCCCGGTTTAGGCAGTATAGAGCGTGGCGACGTAGTGGTATTTAACTTCCCCGAAGGTGATTCGGTTGCGGTTAATGCTCCCAATGGAACTTATTACCAATATATAAGGCAGGCAGGTTATGAGTTGAATATGCGCGATTCTGTAATGAGTAAAAAACCATTGCCGGTGCTTGATAATATTGGCAGGCAATATGTATCTGACCATCCTGAGATATATGGCAAAATTGTGTACCGCCCTGTAGATAAACGCGACCATTATGTTAAACGTTGTGTTGGCTTACCCGGCGACAAGCTTCAGATTGTAAACGATACATTGGTAATTAACGATAAACGTGAGGCTTTCCCTGCCAATGCAGAGCTGCATTATTCTATCACCAACAACCGTTCTGGCAATAACGTATTGCGCGAAATGGGCACTACCAACGAAGATTTTAAATACTATC
>JBIPNX010000438.1:0-2591 GCA_044378145.1 Flavobacteriales bacterium
CGCAAATCGTTACTACTGGCGGCATACCAAAAAAAATACATCAAGCTAAACCTTGATACCATTGTTAGCGATAAGGATATTGACCAGTATTACAAAAGCAACCAGCAAATATTTCAGCTGCAAAGCAATATTGTAAGGGTACGTTACGTTAAACTGGGTAAAAAGGCCCCTAACATGCCCAAAGTAAAAGTATGGTGCCAGTCGGACAAGCCGGCAGACCGCAAGCTGTTAGAGAGCTATTGCCTTGACCATGCCGAGAATTACTACCTTGACGATAATTCGTGGCTGTTGTATGACGATTTGTTGAAAGAAATACCTTTAAAAAATTACGGCGACGCGGGCTTAAATGCCCCCCGCTTTATTGAGTTGGAAGACTCGGCCTTTGTATACTTTGTAAATATTAAAGCTTTCCAAACCAAAGAAACAGCATCGCCGGTGGGCTTTGTTAAAGAGAACATAAAAGACATAATACTTAATAAACGCAAAACAAAGCTATTGTTAGAAATGGAAAATAAACTCTACAAAGAGGCTGTTGGCAATAACGATGTTGAAATTTTCAGTAATAAAGAATAAATGAAGAAGCTACTTTTCGCTGTACTATTATTGCCCTTTTTAAGTAATGCCCAAGGTACTGTGCTTGATAAAATTGTGGGTATTGTGGGTGAGAATATCATTACCAAAAGTGATATTGAACAACAAACCCTTTACCTGACCCAGCAAGAAGGTGCCTCTAAAACTGCCGACCTGCGCTGCAGGGTATTGGAAGATATTTTGTTTGAAAAGCTATTGCTTGTACAGGCAAAAATTGACAGTGTGGAGGTTGATGATAAGCAGATAGAAAGTGAGCTTAACAAGCGTATTGACTATTACCTAAACAGCCCATTATTTGGGGGAGATATTAAAAAACTGGAAAACTATTACGGAAAACCGCTTAGCGAAATTAAAGACGACTTCCGCCGCAAAATACGCGACCAAATGCTGGCACAAAAGGTTCAGGCGCAAATTACAGCCGATGTAAAGGTATCGCCAAACGATATTGTCAGGTTTTATAATAGTATCCCCAAAGACTCCTTACCGCTTATAAATACGGAGTTTGAGATAGGTCAGATTGTACGAAAGCCCAAGGTATCGCAGGGGGAGAAAGACCGTGTGCGCGATTTCCTTTTAGACCTGCGCGACCAGATAAAAGACAACCCAACCCTTTTTGCTGCTAAGGCGCTTATCTATTCTGAAGACCCGGGTTCTCGTATTAAAGGTGGCGAGTTAGGCTATGTAAACCGCGACCAGTTGGTACCTGAGTTTGCAGCCGTAGCCTTTAACCTGAAAGATAAGTTTTGCTCAGAGGTGGTAGAAACGGAATATGGTTTCCACATTATCCAACTAATTGACCGCAGGGGCGAATCTATTAACGTACGTCACATACTTATAACACCTAAGGTGCTTAACGAAGACCTTATGAAAGCCGATAAGTTTTTAGACAGCCTGTATACTGAGCTTACTAAACCCGGCGCCATGTCTTTTTCTAAGGCTGCTGAGTTATACTCTGACGATCCTGATACTAAGAAAAACGGAGGGATGATTTTAAATCCGGCTACTAATGCCACCCTTTTTGATTTACAGGATATTAATACTATTGACAATACCCTTTACTACACATTAGATAAAATGAATGAGGGTGATATATCTAAGCCATTGGCAATGAAAAGCAAATCGGGCGATGCGATATCAGGCTACAGGATTATTTATTTGAAAACCCGAACAAAACCACACGTTATTAGTATAAAAGAAGATTACCAAAAGTTGCAGTTGTTAACAGAAAACGATAAAAAGCGCAAGGCCATTGCAAAGTGGATTGATGATAAGAGGTCGAAAACGTATATCAAAATTGACAATGAATACATAAATTGCAACTTTGATAACAAGTGGATTAACTAAGATTTGATATTTACCCCATATGCCAGCAAAACAATACGCTACCGACGTTGAAGCAGTTGACGCTTTAGTTGCAAAATATAAAGAACTAAAATCTGAAATAGGCAAAGTAATTATAGGCCAGAACGAAGTTGTTGACGATGTAATTATCTCCATCTTCAGCCGCGGCCATTGCCTGTTGGTTGGTGTACCGGGGCTTGCTAAAACCCTTTTGGTAAACACTGTTGCCCGTGCCCTGGGTTTAGATTATAACCGTATACAGTTTACTCCCGATTTAATGCCTTCGGACATTATCGGCTCTGAAATACTAGACGAAACACGCAACTTTAAATTTGTTAAAGGGGCTTTGTTCTCTAACATTATCCTTGCCGATGAGATTAACCGTACACCGCCTAAAACGCAATCTGCACTTTTAGAGGCAATGCAGGAAAGGGCTGTTACCACCGGAGGTAAACGTTACGAACTGGGCAACCCGTTTTTTGTACTGGCTACCCAAAACCCGATAGAGCAGGAGGGAACCTACCCACTGCCCGAAGCTCAGTTAGACCGTTTTATGTTTAACATTATGCTTACCTACCCATCGTTTGCCGATGAGTTAACCGTTGTACGCAACACTACATCGCAGCACAAAGCTACGCTAAGCAAGGTGCTTGACGCAG
>JBIPNX010000439.1:0-2590 GCA_044378145.1 Flavobacteriales bacterium
TAAAGAAGGCAAGGTGTACAACGCTTACATCATCCGCGGCTTCAGGGCCGATGTGGATTCGGAAGCTATACGCGTAGCCCGGTTAATTAAGTTTACGCCCGCTAAAAATCAGTTTGGTGTTGTTACAGAATCGGTGCTGACTATTCCCGTAAATTTTACATACAGGCAACAGTAGAAACGGCATAATATTCGTAGCTTAGCCTGTTACATATCAGGCTGTGAAAACGATTCTATCCACCATTGTATTTAGTTTATTCTTAATTGGCCTATCGGCACAAACTGCTGTGTGCGATTTACCCTTGCACCTTAACCAGATACAGTTAGTAGGCAGCCACAACAGCTACCGCATGAGTACCGATAAGGGCATTATGCGTGTGCTAAACCTGTTAGATAAAATTAAGCCGTTAGATGTGCGCGAGCTTGATTACAGCCACCTGCCAATTGAAATGCAGTTTGATAGCTTTGGAATACGCAGTTTAGAAATTGATATTTACAACGACCCGCAAGGGGGTAATTTCTACAAACGCTACGGCAACCGTTTGGCATTTAAAAGTGTCAACTCTAAAGTAGAAGAGCTGAAAAAGCCCGGCATGAAAGTGCTGCACATTCCTGATATTGATTACAACACCCAGTTTTATACGTTTAAAGAAGCAATGGAACGGGTAAAAAAATGGAGCGATTTACACCCCGGCCATATACCCATTTTTATATTGGTGGAAACCAAAGGCGAATCTATTGGCGACCGTGTAAAGGGCGTTAAGTTTACCCAGGCAATACCCTGGGATATTGATGCCTGCAACAATATTGATAAGGAGATTGATGAGGTATTTGGAAAGAATTCTCCTCAGGTACTTAGGCCCGACGATGTGCGCGGCAACTACGCAACCCTTGACGAGGCTGTTACCAAAGGTGAGTGGCCCATGCTGAATAGCGCCTTGGGCAAGATTGTATTTATTATGGAAGGTGGTGCCGAAGACCCTTATGTACAAGGTGCTTATGCCGGCTTAAAAGGCCGCAATATGTTTGTTTACTCTGAGCCCGGTAAACCCGAGTGTGCGTTTGTAAAGCGCAACGATTCCCGTAAGAACAAGGCTGATATTAAAGACCTGGTAAGCAAAGGGTATATGGTACGCACACGTTCCGATTCTGGTACGTTAGAGGCACGCGATTGCGATTACAGCGGCTGCAAGGCGGCATTAACAAGTGGTGCGCAAATAATCTCTACCGACTATTACCGTCCAGATCCTCGCTCTGCAAATAAAAAATCAGGTTGGAGCAACTACCATGTAAACCTGCCCAATAAAGCCCCTGCACGTATCAATCCGGTGCTGGATATTCCCTGCAAAGGCAGTTGCTTAAAAGAGCCTAGTAACGTATTGGCAAAGTAACCCTGCAGCGCTTAGGCATTCCGTTTTTGCTGATGGTTGAATTCCACCGTGGCATGGTTTGAGCCAGAGTTGTGGCCTTATCAATAATAGCCTGTTCAGTTGGTTTTATGCAATTATCAATGTAATCTATAGGAGTGTCTTTGTAGATATCGCTTTTCGCTTCAACTGAAATTATTTCCATTATATGGCCTGTGCTTTCCACCCAAAATTTAACGTAAACAGTACCGTGTGCTTTGCAGGCAGTATCAGCATTGGGCAATTTTAAATCAACGTTCCAATAACTTGCAAGCGCAGTATCTCCACCCGGAAAGGTGGGAATAGAATCCCACAAGGCTAAGCCCTGGTACTTAATCTTATTTACCTGCAGTTGGGAAAAGGCGTTATGCGCACAAAAAAGGGCCGCAATTACCAGCCCTGCAATCCTTAATTTCATTGTATAGTAAAGGTAATAAATATTTTAATAAGCCTATGTTATACTATTTTTAAGATTATAGTTTATTGTTTTTCACTATTAGCTATATTGCACCTGCTATGCAAACAATTAAAAGCCGCGTTAATACACAGTCGGCAAGCTATAAAGAGAACTATACAGCCATGCTGGGCCTGGTGGGCGAGTTAGAAAAACAACTCGCCAAAAGCCGCTTTCAGGGGGGCGATAAACACACTCAACGGGCTAAAGACAATGGCAAACTATTGGCGCGCGAGCGTATAGAAATGCTGCTGGACGAAGACTCGCCCTTTATGGAGTTACTGCCATTAGCAGGTTTAGGCGGCGATGGTTTTGGCCCCGGCGGAACAATGGTTGCAGGTGTGGGTTTAGTATGCGGCAAGCTATGCGCTATCATGGCCAATGTAGGCACCAACAAGGGCGGTGCGATAGATTATGCCACGCTACAAAAGGCATTACGATTGAACGAAATTTGCCTGCAAAACAAGCTTCCAACCATTAACCTGGTAGAGAGTGCGGGTGCTAACCTGCCCGAGCAGGAAAAGATATTCAACTACGGCGGTTTAAACTTCCGCGAGATTACCAGGCGTTCTAAAGAGGGTATTCCGTCTATATCGGTAGTGTTTGGAAACAGCACTGCCGGCGGGGCATACATTCCCGGCATGAGCGATTATGTGATTATGGTGAAGAATGCCGCCAAGGTGTTTTTAGCTGGTCCGCCATTGGTTAAAATGGCTACTAACGAGGTTACTGA
>JBIPNX010000440.1:0-2587 GCA_044378145.1 Flavobacteriales bacterium
TTACGGCAATGAGTGTACTGATTCGGTTTGCAACGCCTTAGACCAGGGTTACCGCCATATAGATACTGCCCAGATGTATGGTAACGAGGCCGAAGTAGGTAAAGGCATTAAAGCATCACCAACGGCGCGCGAGGATGTGTTTTTAACCACCAAAGTGCTTACCGAGAATTTCAATAAGCGCGATTTTTTACCATCGGTTGAACATAGTTTGCGCAAGCTGAAGCTGGATTATGTTGACTTACTGCTACTGCACTGGCCCGGCACCGACGAAGAAAATAAACTGGCTTTAGACCTGCTAAACACCTGCATTGATAAAGGCTATACCCGTTTGGTGGGAGTAAGTAATTTTACCGTTCGCCACCTACAATATGCCCGTGCCCATGCTCCTGTTATTTGCAACCAGGTAGAGTATCATCCGTATTTAAGTCAGGAGAAAATACTCGACGATTTACGGGCGAATAATATGTTTCTTACTGCTTATCGTCCCCTAATAAAGGGCAACATCACCCACGATAAAACCCTTAACGAACTGGCTGAAAAATACAGCCGCACCGCGGGACAAATAGTATTACGCTGGCTACTACAGCAACCCAATGTAGCGGCTATTCCCAAGGCTGCATCGGCAAAGCACAGGGCAGAAAACCTCAACATCTTCGATTTTGAGTTGAGTGAAGAAGATATGCAACGCATATTTGCGCTGTACAAAAACCAACGGTTTGTTAGCCCGTCGGGGGCCCCGGAGTGGGATAAATAAAGAAACTATGCAGAGCATTTTTACTGATAAAGAAATAGTACCAACGGAAACTGCTTTAAAAAAAGCCCTTGGAGATACCTATAGCCTTTGGGAAAAGCTTGATGCCTTTACTAAACAGCAGTACCCGCAAGCTACTGTAGAATGGAATTATTCAAGTGCAAAATTCGGTTGGGGCTACCGTATAAAAGATAAAAAACGGGTACTGGTTTACCTGCTTCCGCGCGATGGCTTTTTTAAAGTGGCATTGGTGTTTGGCCAAAAAGCGTTTGACGAAATAATGGACAGCAGCATTGCTGAAAGCATAAAAACCGAACTACGAAACGCTAAGCCCTACGCCGAAGGCAGGGGTATTAGGGTTGATGTTAAAGACGATTCATTAGTTAACGATATTGAAGCGCTTATCAGCATAAAGATTTCAAACTAAGGCTGTATATTTACCCCATGGAAGAAGCTATCAACTCGAGCAAGGCACCGGAGCCTGTAGGATTATACCCCCATGCACGCCGTGTAGGCAATGTATTGTACTTATCGGGCGTTGGCCCGCGCGAACGTGGTACCAAAAAAATTCCGGGAGTTGAGTTAGACGAGGCAGGAAACATCACCGGCTACGACATTGAAACCCAATGCCGCTCGGTATTTCAAAACGTTAAATATATTTTGGAAGATGCCGGAAGCAGCTGGGATAAGATTGTAGATGTTACGGTGTTTTTAACCAATATGAAAGACGATTTCCCAACCTACAATAAGCTGTGGGCTGAATATTTTGCCAATAACCCCCCATGCCGCACTACACTGGAAATTAATTGCCTCCCAACGCCTATAGCCATAGAGTTAAAGGTTATTGCTACGATAGATTAGTTCTTTTTATTCGCCTGTGCGGCGTGCAATTACTTTTTCCTAGATGATATTTTTTGTGCGGGGGTAGTCCACACACATAATAGGACCGGCATTTATTTCGAAACGGGGTACCCACAAGGAAAGCGAACGTCCAAAATCTCCTCTGTTTGAGTCCGCAGGACGAGTTTGGAGATTTTAGTGAGCAACCCGTAGTGGGTCGTTGAGAAATATAAGCCGTGATTTTTTGATTACTTTTTCATCTAGGAAAAAGTAATGCCGTCGGCAGACAACGCTGATAGGCATTATACCTAAACAATAGGCAGCAAACGGTGTTATGATAGTATATACCCCAAGCCATGAAAAGCCTTTTGACTATAATATTCTTTAGCATTGCCTGTTTTGCCAACGCACAAAACCCTGAGTTTTGCATTAAAAACGATACACACAGCAGTAATTACCAGTTTAGAATAGAATATATCTGTCCCACTGATAATAATACCACATATTGGACAGAATGGTACAAAATAGACGAAGGCCCAAACATTGGTACCTGTATTAAAGAGGATGATTTTACCTGTAAAACAGGGTGGGTTGCCAAAACTTTAGAAGTGCGCACAGGCAACTCTGCAAACGCTGCCAGCATTAATGCCCCTGCGGGTGGTAACATTACCAAAATGACGTTGATTGACCCGCTGAATGATAATGCGGTGGCTACCATATCATGGGATGCCCTGAATATGGTGCGGATATTTTAGAGGAGTAAAATCAGTGCCGAATTACAAACGGCACTAACGGTAAAACCGCTGTAAACCTGTGCGGGTGTATGTGCATTAAGTTGCAGGCGGGCAAAGCCTGTAAGGCCCGCCAGAGCTATCAAAATCAATATAAAAGGAGTAAGTGGTAACGAGTATCGTATAGCAATAGCTACAAAGCTGCCCAATACTCCTCCAATACCCATCATGTGTATGCTAATTTTAAACCAGTGGTTTACTACCA
>JBIPNX010000047.1:0-9460 GCA_044378145.1 Flavobacteriales bacterium
TTTGACAAACGCGGCGCGCTGGATGCCTTGCGTGATGTGAAAAAGCAGTACAAACGCAACCACCAGTTGTGGGATACCGATGATGAGCAACTGCCTGTGTTTGGTACCATTGCATCGCAGTTTAACGACCCAGGAATGAACCGCCTGTACAAGGCGTTGATGAATGCATTGGCTGAAAAAACCGGTGCTCCGTTAACATCAGACTACCATGTGTCGGATGAAATGTCGGAGAAGATTTACATTATTCCACCCGCCAGAACCCGCTACCTGAGCGAGATTAGTGAGAACAACCGCAAGTACGATGAGTGGGTTGTTAATCAGGGTGAAGTGGCGCAAAAACTGTTCAGTTTGCGCAAGTCTATTGAAACATTACAGCAATCGAAAATTGAAGATAAAGACCGTTTAATAAAAGGTTTGGAAGAGGCCTATGCCACGATAGAACTAAGCTTTGACGGCTATAACAAGAAGATTTTAGAAACGTGGGAGCAGCGCAAAAGCAACTACGTTAGCGAATATTATGTGTACAAAGTTCGCGGCAAAGAACTGAAAATTAAAACGCATACCGAGAGTTTATCGCACCTGCAAATACCAAAGGTTGCGGTGCCTAAATACGAGGCATGGGGCGAGATTTTGAAGTGGAATTTGCAGGAGAACTTCCCCGGTGAATTTCCTTATACAGCAGGTGTTTTCCCCTTTAAACGTGAGGGGGAAGACCCTACCCGTATGTTTGCAGGCGAGGGTGGCCCCGAGCGTACCAACCGCCGCTTTCACTACGTTAGTTTAGGCATGCCTGCCAAGCGTTTATCTACCGCGTTTGATAGTGTTACGCTATACGGCCACGACCCTGCTATACGCCCTGATATTTATGGTAAAATCGGCAACTCGGGTGTGTCTATTTGTTGTTTGGATGATGCCAAAAAATTGTATTCGGGGTTTGATTTGAGCGACCCGAAAACGTCGGTGTCTATGACCATCAACGGGCCGGCTTCCATCATCACCTCATTCTTTATGAATGCCGCTATTGACCAGGCTTGCGAGAAGTATATCCGCGCTAATGGCATCGAGGCGGAAGTAGATAAAAAGCTGAAAGAATTGTGGGATGACAAAGGCCTGCAACGCCCTAAATACCAAGGCGAATTACCCAAAGGCAACGATGGTTTAGGCTTGATGCTATTGGGTATTACAGGCGATAAAGTGTTGCCAAAAGACGTTTACGAAAAGATAAAAGCAGAGACCTTAGCCGCCGTACGAGGCACGGTACAAGCGGATATTTTAAAGGAAGACCAGGCACAAAATACCTGCATTTTCAGCACGGAATTTAGCTTGCGATTGATGGGCGATGTGCAGCAATATTTCATCGACCAGAATGTGCGCAATTTTTATTCGGTGTCTATTTCGGGCTACCACATGGCCGAAGCGGGCGCCAATCCTATCAGCCAGCTTGCGTTTACCTTGGCAAACGGTTTTACTTACGTTGAGTATTACCTAAGCCGCGGCATGGATATTAATAAGTTTGCACCAAACTTATCGTTCTTTTTCTCTAACGGTATCGACCCTGAGTATAGCGTTATTGGCCGCGTGGCGCGCCGCATTTGGGCAAAAGCCATGAAGAATAAATACGGTGCTGACGAACGTTCGCAGATGTTGAAATACCATATCCAGACATCGGGCCGCTCGCTGCACGCGCAAGAGATTGACTTTAACGATATACGCACTACGCTACAGGCGTTGTATGCTATTTACGATAACTGCAATTCGCTACATACCAACGCATACGACGAGGCTATTACCACGCCAACTGAAGGTTCTGTGCGCCGTGCAATGGCTATACAACTTATCATAAATAAAGAGTTAGGTTTAGCTAAAAATGAGAACCCGCTGCAAGGTTCATTCATAATTGAAGAGTTAACTGACTTGGTTGAAGAGGCTGTACTCTCAGAATTTGATAGCCTTACAGAGCGTGGCGGTGTTTTAGGTGCTATGGAAACGATGTACCAACGCGGCAAAATTCAGGAAGAAAGTTTGTATTACGAAACACTGAAACATACCGGGGAGTTCCCCATTATAGGGGTGAATACGTTCTTATCATCTACCGGTTCGCCAACGGTGTTACCAAAAGAGGTTATTCGTTCTACCGAAGAAGAGAAGGAATTTCAGATACAAATGTTGGAGCGTTTGCACAAAGGCAACGAGGATAAGCGTCCTGCCTTTATTAAGGAACTGCAACAGGCTGCCATACACAACCACAATATGTTTGAGAAGTTGATGGAAGCCAGCAAATACTGCTCGTTGGGAGAAATTACCTACGCACTGTTTGAGGTTGGCGGGCAGTATAGGAGGAATATGTAGCAAAACAAAAGCCCCTCTACTATAACAGCAGAAGGGGCTTTCCTAAACGAAACTAACAAAAAACTGCTTTTACTAAAATTCTAATCTGTAGCTTAATACCGGTATTAATGGAGTTTGGTACCAGGTTTTTACTTCGCCTTTAGAAACATCAAAGTAAGTACCGCCAACATTTTCTCTGTTGGTTACATTTTGAATATCCAACGCCAAGGTACCGGTGGCTTTTTTCCAGTTACGTTTTAAGCTAAAGCGCACATCAATGCGGTAATAGTTTTTATTTTGCTCGGTGTAGGCTTTGTCTTCGTAGTAAACCACCTCACCACGGCTTACAGATTCTGCAACGTTTATAGGAGTATTGCGCATGCCGCCAGCATACAGGGCTTTTATGTTAATGCCGATAATGCGGCCTTTGCGTTTTTCGGACAATGTCCATTCTTTGCCTGCTGTAAACGCCATGTTGTAATTGCCATTATAGCGGGTGTTGCGCCATACATTATCCTGCGCCTTATAGGTAGAGTTGTATACCGACGATGATAACAGAAAGTAGAAGCCCTTGTTAAGGAACTGCTCAAAAGTAAGCTCTACGCCCATGTTACGGCCTTTACCTTTGTTTACCAATGTATCTATAACATAACCCCCCTGGTTGTTTATTAGTGCAAAGGTGCTGTTAGGGTTTGCACTGACAGGCATTTTATACAGGTGTTGGTAGTAGCCCTCTACTTTTATATGCAGGTTTTCGGTAAGCATACGGTCGTAGCCAAGTACCACATGTTGCGCTTTAGATAAGCCCATTTTTTCGTTAGGGTGGTAACGTGTCCCATCGGGTAGTTCAAAGTCGGCAAAGTAAACCCCAATAGGCTGTACCTGGCTGTGCAGGCCATACCCAAGGCTTAACGACTGGCGGCTATCAATTGTATATTTAAGTGACGCACGAGGCTCAACCGAATAGGTATTGTTCAGCATCAACTGTAAAAAGTGCAGGCCTGTATTTAGCGTAAATTTCTCGCTAATACGGAAGTTCCATTGGCTGAATGCCTGTATGGTTTGCGTATTGCCTTTGCTGTTTAATTGGGTAACAAACAGGTTGGTGCTATCGTCAAGGTATTTCTGGTTCAGCCCATAAAATAGCTGATTTACTATAATGCCGGAACGTATGCTGTGGCGCGAATTAAACTTGTAGGTAAGCGTAGAGCTAAGAGTGTATTTGTTTATACCAAATTTTTCGCGGTATGTTTCGTAGGGGTCAAAATCGGTGCTAAGGGTTTCTTCTTTGTAACCATTACCCTGGCCCGAGCCCAGCAATACGGTTTTTAAATAGGCCTTATCGTTTAAGGGTAAAGTATGCGTTAAACCAACCGCACCGGTATTGGCATAAAATAGTGAGTTTTTACGCATAAACGCATCGTCCCAAAGCGATGTATCGCGCTTGGCTTCGGTAGTTTGCTTGCTTAAGCCACCAAAGCCAAACAAGGTAAAGCTTCCTGCTTTTTTTGTGGGGAAGTATAAGTTGAACGATAAGTCTTGAAAGGTGGTAACAGCATCGCCAATTTTAACTCCCACTTTAGATAAAATACCAAGGGTTGAATAGCGGTAATTGATAAGGTATGAACCTCCGTAGCCTTTCCTGAAAGGGCCTTCGGCTGCCGCATCAATTCCCAACACCCCAATCTGGAATGTATATTCGTGTTTCTCGTTATTGCCCTTGCGTAGGCGTAAATCAAACACACCCGATAATACATTACCATATTCCGATGCAAAAGCACCTGTACTAAAGTCGGAATTGGTAAGCAATTGAGAGCTTAAGATTGATACCCCACCACCCACAGTACCCACATTAGAAAAGTGGTTAGGGTTAGGAATTTCAACTCCTTCCATACGGTATAGCAATCCGCTGGGCGAGTTGCCACGGATAGAAATCTGGTTGTTGCCATCGTCGGTAGAAAGTATACCGCTGAATGATGTTACCATGCGCGATGGGTCGTTAATCGCTGCCGCATACTTCTGTGTTTCTTCTACAGAGAACGTGCGGACACTTACTACCGATAGGTCGTTCAGCGGTTTGTTCTTTTCCAGCTTATCTGTAATAACTACCTCTTTGCCTTGTATTACATTCTCTTCCAAGGTGATTTTCAAGACAAGCTCTTTGCCTGAATTTACAGTGATGTTGGGCACTACCATTTCTTTATAGCCAACATACGTAACCTTGATAGACTGCTTACCAACAGGTACGTTCAGTAGTTTAAAGTTTCCGTCAATATCGGTAGTAGTACCAATTAGCGGGTTAGAACCTACCAACACTACTGCCGCTCCGGGTAGCGGTGTTTCTGATATTTTATCTGTTACCGTTCCGCGCACGGTTTGGGTAAGCGTTTGGGCTTTTAAGTTTGCACCTATTAACACTGCCAATAGTACCAGTATAAGCAGGATTAAATTGATGTTTAATTTTTTAGGATAATACATGGTTTTTCGTTTATCTGAAGATGAAAATTGAAATTTGAGCTTGAGAACTCTTATAAGAATCTGAAAGCTACTTTGCCTCCTACCCATTCGCTTAGGTGCAGGCCGTTATCAAACTTGTGGTTGTATATAGTGTAAGGGGCAAGGGTTTTGAAATAGCCATCGTAAGCGCCTGCATCGGTATCAACCAAAAACACATTTAGCACAGGCCCGGCAGCTACTTTTACTTTTCGTGTAATGGCATATTCAACACCTACATACAGCTTGTTTAGCATGTTTAAATTGTTGAAATACTTACCGTGGCTCATTTGGTTTGCGGTTAGGTCAATATCAAGGTTTATGCGCTTAGATAAACGTGCCGATGTGCCAATACCATAACCGTAGCTCCACTTAATACTGTCGCTGGGTACAGGCACCATGCCGGCTGTAAATATGTTGTGAAACTGACGCGTACCGGTGCGGAATGCAAGGTTTAAATACCCAAGTTCATCGCCTGAAATTTCTATCTGGTGCACACCTGTGCGCACAAACGTGAAAAAGCCAATAGGTACACCTGTACTAACCGTATCGGAGAAGTTGAACGGAGCCAGTTGCAGACCCTTAACATCTTTGCTGTAGTTAATTAAGCCCGCTATCTGTGTTTTAGCGCTGCCTCGGCGATTAAAGTTTATCAAACCGGCTATTTGGGCACTACGGCTTATAGTATCTGCATAATTAATTAAGCCTGACAATTGCAAGCCGTTGCCTTTGTAGTATGCGTAGTTAATTGCACCCGCAGCCATTAGGCCTGCTTTATGGTATTTGGCTACGTTTATATAGCCTGCAACGGTAGCGCCTGTAGTAGTATCGCCCAATACGTTTACAAAGCCAGCCGCCTGAAAACCTTTGGTGTTACCTTTATTTACATTGACAAACCCCGATGCTAAAAATCCATCGGTTTTACCACCATTTACGTTTACAAAGCCCGATGCCTGAAACCCTTTTACATTGCCTTTAACAACATTTACAAAGCCTGCAGATTGAAAGCCTTGTAACGAGTCGCCGACGATATTGGCAAAGCCCGAAGCCTGAAAGCCTTTAACATCACCTCCAACAACGTTAGCAAAACCCGATGCCTGAAAGCCATGCATGTAACCTTTGTTGGTGTTAGATATAGCGCCTACTTCAAACCCATTAGTGCCTAAAGAGTATCCGCCTAATACATTTATAGAAACCCTGTTAATGGTTTTGCCCGCATTGGTTCCGTTAGTGCCAAAAAACGGCAGGAAAGATATTTGCACATTTTGATAGATGGTGTCATTACCCGCTGCCTTTTTAGTAGTATCAGCAGGTGTTTGTGCATTGATTGTAAGAGAGAAAAATAGAATAGCAAATAGTGTAATTGCTTTACTTAGTTGTGTATAGTTGTTCATAATATTGTTGTTTTACAGTACTATGACAACTATGAAATGAGATACCCCTATTGGGTAAATAAAAAAATAAGTATTTGGTGATTTAGCCAACCCAAAATAACCCGCTACCAACTAATAAAATTTTCCCTATCTTCGCAGTCCTTTTTAAAAATGCATATGACTATTAACGAAATAGAAAAACTACTAGGCGATCAGGCAAACTCACTGCTTTCGCACACCTGTAACACCATTAAAAAAGAAACGCTGCACGCAACGGGTCCTGACTTTTTAGACCGCATTTTTGTGCAAAGCGACCGTAGCCCACAAACGCTACGCAGCCTGCAAGCCATTTACGGCACAGGCCGTCTGGCAAACACGGGTTATGTGTCTATCCTTCCGGTAGACCAGGGCATAGAGCACTCAGCAGGTGCATCATTCGCTCCAAACCCTATCTACTTCGACCCTGAAAACATTATTAAACTGGCTATAGAAGGCGGTTGCAACGCGGTTGCTACCACTTTTGGCGGTTTATCTATGCTATCGCGCAAATACGCCCATAAAATCCCGTTTATTGTTAAAATTAACCATAACGAGTTTTTAACCTACCCTAATAAATTCGACCAGATTATGTTTGGCTCGGTTGAAGAGGCATGGAACTTAGGTGCTACTGCCGTTGGTGCTACTATTTACTTTGGCTCTGAAGAAAGTGGCCGCCAGATACAGGAAGTATCGGCTGCTTTTGAGCGTGCACACGAACTTGGCATGGCTACCATCCTTTGGTGCTATATGCGTAACAGTGCGTTTAAAAAAGACGGTGTAGATTACCATACCTCTACTGACTTATCATCACAAGCAAACCACCTGGGCGTTACTATTAAGGCCGATATTATTAAGCAGAAGCTGCCTACCAACAATGGTGGCTACACTGCTATGAATTACGGTAAAACACACCCTAAAGTTTATAGCGAACTAACCACTGACCACCCTATTGATTTAACCCGCTATATGGTACTTAACTGCTACAATGGCCGCATTGGTTTAATCAACTCGGGCGGAGAGAGCAAAGGCGCCAGCGATTTAGCTGAAGCTGTTACTACAGCGGTTATTAATAAGCGTGCCGGCGGACATGGCCTTATATCGGGCCGTAAAGCGTTCCAAAAACCGGTAGGCGAAGGCGTGGCCCTTTTAAATGCCATTCAGGATGTGTACCTTTCTAGCGAGGTAACTATTGCGTAACTTAACACGCTACTATGAGTTGGTTTAAACGAGTTAGGAGAGGGGTAACAACTTCTACCAAAGAGAAGAAGGAAACACCCGAAGGCCTGTGGTATAAATGCCCGTCGTGCAAAACTATTATGCCCGTTATGGACCATGCTGCAAACAAATATGTTTGCCAGCATTGCGGTTACCACGAGCGTATTGGCTCTAAAGAGTATTTTGGGATATTGTTTGACGAAGGTGCGTTTACCGAGATTAACGAGGGGCTACACGCCGACGATCCGCTGGATTTTAAAGATACCAAGAAATATACCGACCGTTTAGCCGAGTCTATTACCAAAACAGGCCTGCGCGATGCTATTGCTACTGCTTACGGACGTGTTGATGGCGAGCCGTTAATGGTTGCCTGTATGGACTTCTCGTTTATCGGCGGTTCTATGGGGTCGGTTGTAGGTGAGAAAATAGCCCGTTCGGTTGATTTTTGCATTGAAAATAAAATGCCGCTGCTTATCATCTCTAAATCGGGCGGTGCGCGTATGATGGAGGCTGCTTTCTCGCTAATGCAAATGGCCAAAACATCGGCTAAGCTAACCTTATTGGCTAAAGAAAAACTTCCATACATATCATTGCTTACCGACCCTACCACGGGAGGTGTAACAGCATCGTATGCCATGCTGGGCGATATGAATATATCAGAACCCGGTTCATTAATTGGTTTTGCCGGCCCTAGGGTAGTAAAAGAAACCATTGGCAAAGACCTTCCAAAGGGTTTCCAAACGGCTGAATTTGTGCTTGAGCACGGCTTTTTAGATAAGATAGTAAGACGCACCGAATTAAAGGCCACTTTAGGTCAACTTTTGAAGATGTTTAAGAACTAATTATATTTAAATGGACAGGAAGATACTTATAGTTGGTGCTGGACTTATGTTTAGGGTTGGTCATTTGCCTGCACTAAAAAAATTAAATGTATCTATTACAGCAGTTGTAGAACCATCTGATGCAGTAGTTGAAAGTATAAAACCACTACTTAATGCCGATGTTAAATTTTATAAATCGCTAGAAGAGGTTGCGCTTGAGTCTATTACCCATGCGCTTGTAGCTACACCTGCAGGCTTACATTCTCCAATTATTAAAGAACTTGCAAAGTATAACATTCATGTGCTTTGCGAAAAACCAATTGCTATTAATGCTGCCGAAGCTAATGAACTAAGAGATATATACAGCAATAAGAATAATGTTTTACAAATTGGTTTTCAACGCCGCTTTTTTGCTTCCAGCATATTAATCAAGAAATTTATTGAAGAAAAAACGTACGGTAACCTTTCGCAAATTAATATTTGGGCAGGTTGGCTGGCAAAAAACACCTTGCCGCAATCTATTTTAAATAAAAAAATGAGTGGTGGAGGTATTACCCTTGATTATGGGGTTCATTTTATTGATTTATTGCACTATTGGGCCAAAGATGTAGAATTGCTTAATTATTTTGATGATAGTATGGGAGGTATAGAGGTAAATGCTGTTACCTATGCACGTATGAAGTTTGAAGGGATGAACAGTGCTGGGGTTAAAATGTATCAAAGCTGGACAAGCCCTATAGGCAACAATATGCAGTTGTATTTTGATGATGCAATTATTGCTTTTGCAGTAAATGATCTAAATCAAATGGAAGTAACTACCATAGATAATCAAAATATTGATGTACGCAAAATATATGGACGCGAAGTAATTAAGCTTACCAATCTTAATATACCAGACCCAATGGTGGCCCAATGGGAAGAGTTTTTTGCAAAAAGTGAAAACACTCAAAACAAAACATATTTATCAAGCCTGGATGACGCTATTAAAACAGCTGAATTTATTGATAAGTGTTATAAAAATAAACAGCAACTACAATTAAGCTGGGGACTATAATATGGCAATAGCAATAATAGGTGCAGCCGGAGAAATTGGCGCACGTGTAGCACAATACTGTTTAACTAATAATATTGAGGTTAGGCTGCTGGTGCGCACAATAGACCCGCGTATTGCACGTTGGGGTAATATTGATA
>JBIPNX010000048.1:0-9458 GCA_044378145.1 Flavobacteriales bacterium
TTTTGACCGCGTGTATATTCAACTTGCCAATGAAAATACCAAGCTTATTGCGGGCGACTTCCAGATAACCCGCCCCGAGAGTTACTTTATGAACTTCAACAAGCGGTTGAAGGGCGGTAGCTTCAGTACCAAATTCACCGCGCTAAAAAACACCGAGGGTAAGGTAATTGCTACCAATAAGATATCAGCATCTATTGCTATTGCACGGGGGCGCTTTGCCCGTAACCAGATACAAGGCGTAGAAGGTAACCAGGGGCCGTACCGCTTAAAAGGCAATAACAACGAGGTGTTTATCATTATTCTTTCAGGATCGGAGAAGGTGTATATTGATGGAAGGTTGCTGAAGCGCGGGCAGGAAAACGATTATATTATTGACTATAACACAGCCGAGATAACCTTTACATCTAAGATTTTAATTACCAAAGACCTTAGGCTTTTTGTTGAGTTTGAGTATGCCGATAACAACTACTCGCGCACGCTGTACCATTTTAGCGATGCCTTTGAAACTGATAAACTAAAGCTGATATTCAACGCCTACTCTGAACAAGACCTTAAAAATCAGCCCCTGCAACAAAGCCTTGATGCACCGGAGCGTGCGTTGCTTGACACCATCGGCGATAACCTTTCACTGGCTGTTATACCTAATGTTGATACGGTAATTTACACCAACAACCAGATACTCTATACTGCAATTGACACGCTTGTAAACGGTGTACCTACGGTTAAATACAAATACTCTACCGACAGCCTTATTGCCAAGTTCCGCGTTGGGTTTAGCAACGTGGGTCTTTACAATGGCAACTATGTGCAGGTTAACACACTTGCTAACGGTAAGGTGTACCAATGGATAGACCCTGTAGGCGGAGTACGCCAGGGCAGCTTTGAACCGGTGGTGCAGCTTGTGCCCCCGCGCAAAAGACAAATGTTTACCCTGGGGGGTGAGTATAAACTGGGGCAAACATTAAAGGCAGGTTTTGAAGCTGCTTATTCAATCAACGACATTAATATTTTTTCTGATAAAGACAGTCAGGACGATGGCGATGTTGCCTTCCGTGTGTATATGCAAAAGCTTACCAAGCTAAACCCTAAAGATACTGTTGACCCCTGGACGTTGAGCACCACCGTAAACTACGAACAGGTAAATAAAAACTTTACGGCATTAGAGCGTTTTCGTAATGTAGAGTTTGACCGCGACTGGAACCTACGTACCATTACACAACCGGCTACACAGCACTTACCCAGCATTGCCTTGGGTGTGGGCAATAAACGCAACGGCAGCGTAAATTATCGCTTTACATCGTTCTTGGGTGGGGCAGAATACACTGCATTTCAAAATGCATATAGCACCGATTTGCGCTTAAAAGATTACCATTTGGCTTTTAACGGAAGCCAGACACAATCGAAAGGCCTGGCACAAAACACGTTCTTTATCCGCCATAGAACACATTTGTATAAGGTGATAAAAAAGGCGGTAATACTTGGCTATAAAGATGAGTTTGAACGCAACCTGTTTAGTGATGCGAATGCCGATACACTGCTTACCCAATCGTACCAGTTTTACGACTTCCAGTTTTACATTACCAATGCCGATACATCGAAGATTAAGATGGGCACTTTCTACCGCCGCCGTACCGATAATTTTGCCCGCGATAATAGCCTGGTAAAAACAGCCGTTGCCGATTGGGCCGGTATAAACTTTGAGTTGCTGGGTATGAAAAACAGCAGCCTTAAACTGATTACCACCTTCCGCTCGCTTAAGATTACCGACACGATGCTTACCGCGCAACAGCCCGACAACTCGCTGGTAAACCGTTTAGAGTACACGCTTAAAATATTGAAAGGCGCTATTACCACCACTACGTTTTACGAGGTTGGCTCCGGGTTAGAGGCGAAGAAACAATTCTCGTATGTACAAGTACCCGCAGGGCAGGGCGTGTATGCATGGGTAGATTATAACAGCAACGGGGTAAAAGAACTGAATGAGTTTGAGGTATCTCCATTCCCCGACCAGGCAAGCTATATACGGGTGTTTACCCCGACGCTCGACTTTGTAAAAACATACAGCAACCAGTTTAACCAGGTGCTGAATATTAACGCCGAAAAGTTTTTTAAAGACAAGAAAAAGGGCATTAAAAAATTTATTGCGCGCTTCTCAAACCAAACCACCTACCGCATAGAGCGCAAAACTACCAAAGACGATATTCTGGAAGCCATAAATCCATTTTTGCAGGTGGTAAGTAGCCCCGAACTTTTAACGCTTAACTCATCGGCACGTAATACGTTTTACTTTAACCGTAACGACCCTGTGTATGGCATAGATTTTAACTGGCAGGATGTGCGCAGCAAAACCCTTATGGTAAATGGGTTCGATAGCCGAACTAATACGTTTACCTCGATCCGCTCACGCTACAACATCACGCCTAAAATTACCGTCAATTTAGACGTTAAAAAAGGTACGCGTGCTTCGGGTTCTGAGTTTTTAACTACCCGTAATTACAACATTGGTTACTACGAATTAGAGCCCCGATTTATCTACCAACCCGGTGCTACATTCCGCTTAGCGCTTAGCTACAATTTTGCCAACAAGCAAAACAAACCTGACTTTGGAGGACAGCGTTCTATCAACCAAAATGCGGGCATTGAAGTAAAATACAACCAGCTAAACAAAGGCAGCCTGCAATTGAAGTTTAACTACATCAACATAGATTTTAGCGACTCACCAAATACACCATTAGCGTACGAAATGTTAGAGGGTTTACGTCCCGGCCAAAACATGACGTGGAACTTAACCTACCAACGTAACTTAGGTAGCAACCTGCAAATGAACCTTACCTACGATGGCCGTCGCGCACAAGGCGTTAAAACAGTACATACGGGTGGGATGCAGTTGAGGGCGTTGTTTTAGAAATGTCTTGAACAGGATTTACATGATTAAAGGATAGGCAGGGTTTATATCTCCACTTAGTGAGAATTTGGTGTTTCTCGCACCATTATCTCATTCGCTTATTATCAAATTATCTTATTGAATTAAGCCCCCAATCGCTTCACCACCGCCCGTTTAGCAATAGGTAAATACGTTTCCATTAAGGGGATTTCTATTTGTGGGTTTACCACATACACTGCCGGATTAGGCAGCTTTGTGCGGGTTTTAATTAAATCAAGCTTTATGTTTTCGGGTGTGTTGCTAAAGCTTTGTTTGTAACTATCAATATACTCGGTGTGGATAGCGCGGTAACGTTGCTCTGCTTCTTCAAAAATGGTAATGGTGTATTCGTACACAAAGGTTTCTTTGCTCTTTGGGCGCAGTAAAAACATATACCCCTCAAATGCATACAGCGGCAATACGCCCACGGGCTCTACCTGCAAAAGGTTTTCTATGTAATCAAATATCTCTTTGCCGGTGCGTACGTACTTTTCAAGCTGGGGAATGGAATAGTTTATAATCTCTTCCAGTTCGTTCATAAGCCCATCGTTCTGCACCATTTTTTCAAAGTCAATGCGCAGGTTTTCCCAGTCTACCTGCTTTATATAATCAGGGAATGAGGAATACAGGTTTTTGGTATTTTGCTTTAACGCAACCAGTTGGCGGTGGTGCTCAATAACCTCTGCCAGGTGGGGATACAGCTTCTTCTCGTTAAAATTTTGCCCTACCTCGCTCAAATATGCAAGCAGTATGTAACGCTTGTATTCGGCGTCTATGATGTCTTCGGTAATCCAGTTTTTGCTCAGATTTTTCATACAAAATGGGTTAACGCTTAATAGTATACGTAAGGTAATAAACAAAGGTTTTACACGCAACAGGGCTGTCAAAGCCTTATCAACACCCCACTGTTACTTTCTGGTATTTTATCAGGTAATTAACGCCTATTGCATAGCGTACTTTTACTATGTAAAATAGACTAATTGTAGTTATGAAAAAGGTAATTTGGATAGTATTGGCCCTGGCGGCATTTACGGGTTGTGTACCGGGCCGTATACACGATGAACTGAAAACAAAATACGACGATGTTGTTACCGAGCGCGACAGGCTAAAAACTGATAACTCGTTGCTGACGACTGATAAAAACGAGTGCGAAGAAGACGTTAAAAAAGCACAGAAAGTAACCAAGGAACTTGCCCGCGATACCACCATTATGGGTAATTCGCTGCGTAAAATAACCTATAACTACGACCAGCTTAACAAAACCTACGACCTGCTGTTGGCTAAAAACAAAGAGTTGTTAGACGATAACGAGCGCGATACAAAAACGCTGACAGGCCAACTTTTTACCTCGCAAAAAGACTTGCAGGACAAAGAAGACAAGCTGAAAAAACTGGAGAAAGAACTGGACGATAAAAAAGTAAACCTGGATAAAATGACGGCTGACTTAGGTTTACAGCAAAAGAAACTAGACCAACTGCAATCAATATTGGACAAAAAAGACTCTACCGTAAACGCGCTTAAGAAAACCGTTACCGATGCCTTAACGGGCTTTAACAACAACGGCCTTACAGTAGAAATGCGCAACGGCAAGGTGTATGTATCGTTAGACGAGAGCTTATTGTTTGCTTCGGGCAGTACTAAGATTGATGCTAAAGGTGCCGATGCCATTAAAAAACTGGCTAAGGTATTGGAAGAGAATACCGACATTAACGTAATGGTAGAAGGCCATACTGATGATGTACCAATGCGCGGCACAGGCGATATTAAAGACAACTGGGACCTTAGCGTTATGCGTGCATCTACCGTAACCAAGCTGTTGGTATCGTCGGCTAATATAGACCCATTGCGTATTACAGCATCGGGCCACGGTGAGTTTATGCCATTAGCAACCGGTAAAACCCCCGAAGCACGCAAGAAAAACCGCCGCACCGAGATTATCCTTACTCCTAAGTTGGATGAGTTGTTCCGTGTAATTGAAAACAACTAAAAGTTGGTTAGCTCGCCTGAATTTATAACGCGATTAAAAGCAAGGTTAGAGCAACCGTTGCCGGCATGGGAAGCACATAAGATTATGGCGCCGCCATCGCGTTTGCCAACTCCCAATTACGAGGAGAAAAAAAAGCAGGCACGCTTGGGCAGTGTATTGGCGTTGATATATCCGATAGACGGCATACTTCATACTGTGCTTATGCAACGGCCGGAATACGATGGCACGCACTCGGGGCAGGTATCGTTTCCCGGTGGCAAGGTAGAAGAGTTTGATGAAGACCGTATAGCCACCGCCCTGCGCGAAGCACGCGAAGAAGTGCGCATTATACCTGAAGATGTGACTATACTTGGGCAGTTGAGTGAATTGTATATTCCACCAAGTAATTTCCTGGTATTTCCAATAGTTGGTTACTCAAGTAAACGGCCCGATTTTATTCCTGACGAACGAGAGGTAGTTGATATAATTGAACTGCCATTGGCTGAAATTCTAAAGCCAGAAAACATAGGCACAACCAGCATTGTAGCCAATAAAATATTCCGGTTCGATTCGCCTACGTTTGTATTTAACGAACGTATTGTGTGGGGTGCTACCGCTATGATGCTGGCGGAGTTGAAGCATATTTTGGAAGAGATGGGGCAACAATAAAAATCCCTCGTCAGCGCCTTTGGCGCTGCCACTCCCTTTATTTAAAGGGAGAATTACTTTCTAGTTTAAAATAGGGTTTACATCAGCTTGAAGTTTCCACAAAGTACATATCGATAAACCCTTTGTTTTTGGCCTCTACTTTACCACGGTGTACGCATTCAAACTCATCTTTAATCAACTCATATACCTCTGCTGATATGTTTACCTTACCGGGCGCGCCGGCGCTTTCTAAACGCGAGGCAATGTTTACACTATCGCCCCAAATATCATAAGCAAATTTATGTATGCCTACTACGCCTGCTACCACAGGGCCGCAGTGTATGCCAATTCGTATTTCAAAGAACGGAAGGCCTTTAGACTTGCGTTCCATTTTCAACTCATTAATAAATGCAGCCATTTCAATACCCGCTTTAACAGCACGTAACGAGTGGCCTTCACTAAGCTCGGGCAGGCCACCGGCACACATGTACGAGTCGCCAATGGTTTTAATTTTCTCCAAACCGTGGCGCATGGTTATCTCGTCAAACTTGCGGTAGCACCTGTCTATCTCCTGCACCAGGTCTTCTGGACTTACCTTTTCCGCCAGTTTGGCAAAGCCTACAAAGTCTGAAAAAACAACCGTTACATTATCAAAAAACTGTGTTTTTACACTGCCATTTTCTTTCAACTCATCGGCTACCGATGCAGGTAAAATATTCAGCAACAGCTCCTCACTACGTTCCTTTTCCTTAGCCAGTTTGCGGCTGTAGCGGCGGTTACTGAAAAAAACATAGAGTATGATTAATGCTATGATAGTAATGCCAATACTTACCGCAAATAAAAAGCGTGTAGCCAGTTGCTGGCGGTCGAACTTTGCATCTTTTAAATCGCTTTCCTGTTGGGCAATTTTAAGCTTTTGCTCTTTCTGTATGTTCTCTAATTTCTGGCGGCTGATAACAGTATCCTTACTACTGATTATCATATTTTTTTCGGTAATCTGCTGGTCCTTATCTATAATATCTGTGCTGAGTGTTTTAAGGTCTGTATCAGCTTTCAGCAGCTTACTTTCTTTCTCTTTATTGGCATCTTCCAGGGCTTTTATTTTTTTTACCCTGATTTTATCCAACTCCATATTTACCCTGTCTTGCTTATTGCGAAATACCATTTCTGACGAAACATCGCCTTTGGCTTTAGCAAAGCGGGCAGCAAAAGTATAGGCTTTAGAAAGACCACTCAGGTAATCGCTCTTTTCAGCAAAAACTATGGCGCGGTTATTAAGTTTGATAGCCTCGTCGAGGCTTTGTTGGCTTTGTTTAGAGGCCAGGTCTTTAACCTGTATAAGTAGAATGTTTACCCTGTCGGTATCGCTTCTGGCTGCCTTTAGTTTTGCCTCCAGCTCAACAGGGGTAAGTCCGCCCGGCTGGGCATACGCATCCAGCTGCGCACAAACGCATATAAGAGCAAGACAAAAGACTAGTAGCTGTTTAACCATACCCCGGTATTTACAAATATACCTGTTGGAGCGATAAAAACGGGTAAGGTTTAATTCTGACAGTGGATATTGTTGTAAAACCCAAAAACAAATGCCTGAATCTTTCGTTTTAGCTGTGTAAATTAGCAAACAAAAAGCGCTTTGCGTAAACTGCTATTGGTTTGTGTTTTCTGTATTACCGCTGTGGCTATGCTACAGGGGCAGTCGGCGCTTACTATTATCCCAACCGATAGCACCGCCAAACGCGAGCTAAAAAAGTACAAGGTTAAGAAGCAATTTGCCAATACAGCCGACCATAAAGCAGCACTGCAGGGCATTCTGCTCGACTTATACAACCGTGGGTATTTAGCCGCCAGCATAGATAGCCTTAAAGGTGACAGCATAAAACAAAAGGCGTACATGCATGCGGGTATGCCTTACAAATGGTCGCAAATAAAACACGCCAGTATAGACGAGGGCCTGCTGAACCGTGCCGGTTTTAAAGAGAAATTCTACAAAGGAAAACCTGTATCGTTTAAAGAAGTTACCCGCCTGCAAGAAAGCATTGTTAAGTATTGCGAAGACAACGGATACCCTTTTGCCAATGCCAAGCTGGATAGTATTGCTATCGATAGCGCTAACACCATGCAGGCATCGCTGGTGCTGGATAAGGGCAAGATGTTTAAGATTGACAGCATTGTTGTTAAAGGCTCGTCTAAAATATCTAAACCCTACCTATACAGCTATTTGGGCGTAAGGCCGGGTGATTTGTACAACGAGAGCGACGTACAGCGCATAGCATCTCGCCTTAAAGAGCTTCCATTTGTTAGAGAGATAAAGCCATCGGAAGTTTTGTTTGGCGACAAAGGCGCTAAAATTGTGTTGTATATTGATGATAGAAAAGCCAGTACTTTTAATGGTATACTTGGTTTTTTACCTAATTCAGACCCTACTAAAACCAAGCCGTTGCTTACGGGGGAGCTCCACCTGAAACTAAACAACGCACTTAACCGTGGTGAGCTGATTGATATTAACTGGCGCAAGCTGCAGGCATCTACCCAATACCTTGATGTTAAGCTGGCGTACCCGTATTTATTCTCTACCAACTTTGGGTTAGACGGTAACCTGAACTTGTATAAGCGCGACACCACGTTCTTAAATCTTGTACGTGGCATAGGGGTGCAATATCTCCTTAAAGGCGGCAATTATTTAAAGGCTTTTGTAGAGAACAGAAGCTCTACCCTACTTACCACTTTTGGATTAGAAAATATACAGGTACTGCCACCCAATGCTGACATTAGTACAACGCTGTATGGCATAGAAATACGGGCCGATAAGCTCGACTACCGTTACAATCCGCGCAAAGGTTTTTCGCTATACCTTAAGGCTGGTGTGGGTGCTAAAAACATTAAGAAGAACGACAATATTAACCCCGAAGTTTACGAAGACCTAAAGCTAAAAAGCACGCAGGTAAATAGCGAGTTGCAGGCATCGTATTACTTTCCTATATCAAAGCGCAGCGTAATAAAAACAGGCCTACAGGCGGGTTACCAGTTTAACCAGAATTTGTTTGTTAATGAGTTGTACCGCTTAGGCGGACTTAACCTAATGCGGGGCTATACCGATGAGTCGGTGTTTGTATCAGGCTACAGTATTTTCACTTTAGAATACCGTTTTCTTTTAGAACAAAACTCCTACCTGTTTGCCTTTACTGATGGGGGTTATTACCAGCGTAAGGTGGTGCAGGGCTTCACCGATTTTGTGCCCTATAGTTTTGGCGCAGGCATCAGCTTCGAAACCAAGATTGGCATCTTTTCTTTAGTATATGCCTTGGGTAATGAGTTTGATAACAACATCCAGTTCCGCAATGCTAAAATACACTTTGGTATTACCAACTATTTTAAATAGTGGTGGGAATGAAAAAGCCCACAACATAATGCCGCGGGCCTTTTACTACTTGTTGTGTGTACTTTAAGCTAACTATTCTAAATCACTTAGGTCGATATCATCAACCATAATATTTTCAAAATCTTCGTCTTTCTCGCTGGTGGTTGGGCTGTTCTTATTAAACTCTGTATCGGTTTTTAAATCGTTATCCAACTGTGTGTCTGCCGGGGTGTTTTTGGACAAGGCATTTTCATCCTTATCCATTTTAAAGCCCGGTTGTACTGTTCCTTTATTAGCCTGGATAACATTTATTGCCAGCATGCGCGCACGGCGCGAGTGATGGATTGAACGTACATAAAAACCACGCCTCCATAAGAAAACAGCATAACGTTGGTGGCGCACTGCACGGGCAAAATCGCCGGTGTAAACCTTGCCTCGTTTAAGGTCGGCGTGGGCTGCAATCATTACCACTGCGGTACGGCGCAATACGCGTTTAGATTTTACTTTTAAAGCATTTGGGTTAGCCCTGCCCCTGCGCTGGGCCTGCATATCGGGCGCGGTAG
>JBIPNX010000049.1:0-9416 GCA_044378145.1 Flavobacteriales bacterium
AATACAGGTTCTCCAGCTTGTGCATTCCCTGTTCGGGAAAGTCTTGCTGGGTAAGGGCCATGGTAATTTCGCGGCAACGGTCGGTACGGTAGTTAAAGCAAATAACCACATCGCCGGGTTTAATGGTAGCAACAGGTTTGCCATCGGCATCAACCTTTACAATAGGCTTTATAAACTCATCGGTAATACCATCGGCATACGATTGTTCAACAGCTTCAATAATATGGGTAGCATGCTGTCCTTCGCCTTTAACTAACAGGTTGTAGGCCATTGCCACACGCTCCCAGCGTTTATCGCGGTCCATGGCATAGTAGCGCCCAATAACCGAGGCTATTTGCCCGGTAGATTGCATTAATTCATCCTGCAGGGTGTTTAAAAAGCCAACACCGCTTTTAGGGTCGGTATCGCGCCCGTCGGTAAAGGCATGGATAAAAACATTCTCAAGATTATACTGCCTGGCAATTTTACAAAGCTTGTGCAGGTGCTTGTCTGATGAGTGGATGCAACCATCAGACACTAAGCCCATCATGTGTACATCCTTATTATTATCGCGGGCATATTCAAAGGCTTTAACAAGCGTTTGGTTACGCTCCATATCGCCATTTTGGGCAGCAAGGTTAATCTCTACAAGGTCCTGGTATATAACACGGCCGGCACCTAAATTAAGGTGCCCAACCTCTGAGTTGCCCATTTGTCCTTCGGGCAGGCCAACGTTTAAACCATCGGTGCGTAACTCGCTATGAGGGTATTTTGCAATTAACAAATCAAAACAAGGGGTATTTGCTGCTTTTACAGCATTTGCGGGTGTGTTTTCTCCAATGCCCCAGCCATCTAAAATTACCAGGATTACCTTTTTCTCAGCCATACTGCAAAGGTACTAAAAACAAAAGAGCCGCTATTTGCAAGCGGCTCTTTTGTTTTTTAAAAGGTAATATATGTCCTTATTTTACCGTATTCTTTTTTAGCCTGTCTTTAAATACTTTTTCAAACTTCTCCACCTTAGGCCTTACTACCATGGCGCAGTAAGAGTTACTACCGTTGTTGTTATAGTAATCCTGGTGGTAATCTTCGGCTTTATAAAAGGTATCAAACTTGGTTATCTCAGTAACAATGGGGCTATCGTACACATGTTCTTTGGTAAGGGCAGCTATAATATCTTCCGCAATTTTCTTTTGGTTTTCGTCGCGGTAGTATATGGCAGAGCGGTATTGCGTACCCACGTCGGCACCTTGGCGGTTAAGCGTTGTAGGGTCGTGCACGGTAAAAAATACTTTCAATATTTCTTCTACCGATGTTTTACTTGGGTCAAACACAATTTGCACTACCTCGGCATGGCCTGTGGTGCCGCTGCAAACATCTTTATAGCTTGGGTTTTTGTTATTGCCACCAGAGTAGCCCGACTCTGCGCTTATAACGCCATCAAGCATACGGTAAACAGCTTCTACACACCAAAAACAGCCTGCGCCAAGGGTTAATGTATCTGTTTTCTTTTCCATTGTAGGTTGGTTATTGTCTTTCTTTATATCAGCTTCTTTAACAAACTCCAAAGAAAGCGAATTTACACAATAGCGCAAACCGGTATCGGTAGGGCCATCGTCAAACACGTGGCCAAGGTGGCCGCCGCAACGCCCGCACATAATTTCGGTACGGCGCATGCCAAGGGTATTATCATCTTTGGTAACAATTTTACCGGCTGCTATTTCCTTATCAAAACTAGGCCAGCCGCAATGGGCATCAAACTTACTGTCCGAATCAAACAATGGGTTACCACAGCCTGCACAGGTATACATACCTTTATCTTTGTTAAGTAAAAGTGCGCCTGTAAAAGGGCGTTCAGTGCCTTTCTCGCGCAATACATAATATTGGTCGGGACTTAGCTCTTTTTTCCATTCTTCTTCGGTTTTAAAAACCTTGCCGGTGTCTCCTGAAATGTTCATGTTTTTAATCTGAGTATAATTAACGTCTTTTGGTTTTTGGCTGCACGCCAAAAATAATGGCACTATAATAAGCAGTGCTATTATTACTAATGGTGGGGATAATAATCCGCTTGTTTTCATTTTAAACTGTATAATTGGTTTCGCTCTTTCATTAGACGAAAACAGCAGTACTACCTTACAAATTAAATGTAAAAATGTTTAGAAACCTTACTTGATAAGCACCACCATATCGCGGTACACATGGTCTTTATCCAGCACGTCGGTAAGGTACACAGCATACACATAAACACCGTCTTGCGATATTTCTCCGCCCTGGTTCATAAAGGTGCCATCCCACTCTTCAAAAATGTTATCGCTCTCAAATACCTTTTGTCCCCAGCGGTTAAAAATATACAGTTTGAATGTTTTTATGCCTTCACCATACGTGCGCCACCCATCATTATATATGTCTCCATTAGGTGTAAATGCATTAGGGGCATAAAAACGGAATATCGGGTTAATGCGAACAGGCTTAACCAATGTATCGGGGCAACCCACTTCGTTTATCACTATTTGCGATATGTAGTATGTACCACTATCCTGGTATGCCATAGCATAGCTGCAGGTGTTATATAATGTGTCGCCTATGCCCATATATAATTCGCAGTATATACCGCCGGAAGATTGGTCTATAACACTAACCCAAGGTGCCAGCACATCGGTTTCTACGGGGTCTATAATAAAGCCTGCGGTAGGGCTAGGCTTAACGGTAATCAGGTTTTGCTGCGATAGCACCAACGTATCAACACAACCCGAAAGCGAGTATGCAGTTAGTGTTACATCATACACACCATCGTTTTGATATATATGCAGCGGGCTTGCTTCGTTAGAAAATTCACCATCGCCAAAATCCCACCAGTATTCCAATGGGGTATCCGATGCTGTTGAGTTATTGGTAAACTGCACAGGGAATGGTTCACAACCATTACCTCCTGATATATCCAAATCGATAGTTGGCTCGGGATATACTATTATACTATCAGTATAGCTGCGTGTGCAACCCTCGCCTATATAAGTAACAGTAACACCATACGTTCCGGGTGCGGGGTAGCTTATGTTTTGAGGGTTTTGCGCCTGCGAGTTCAAAGGATTGCCTGAAGGAGAAAAATCCCAGTTAAACTGTGTATCGTTTTGATATGAGCCGCCGGCTGTAAAATCAAAGCTGTTGCCTGTAATACACTGCCCTGTAGGTGGGTCAAAATAAGCTTCCAGTAAAGGGTATACACCAAATGTAGTATAAGCAGTGTCAGCACAATAATAGCCGGGATTGGCAATAAGCATTACGGTGTATACACCGGGTGCGGGGTAAGAGTATAAAGGGTTTTGTTCGTTTGATGTATCGCTGGTAATACCCGGTACGCCAAAATCCCAATAAAAAAACTGTGCATTGCTGCTCTGATTATCAAATGGAATATCAAAGCCGTTGCAACTATTTAACGGGTCGGGGTTAGGGTTAATAAAAGCTGCTGCTACATTAGATAAACAGTTAACCACATTAAACTGAAAATCGCGCTTGTGAACGGCTATCAATTGCCCATTGCGGTATTCGCCCACACAAACCGCCACTACAAACTGTCCCAGCATGTTGGGTGTACCCGTAAGTAAACCTGTTTGTGGGTTTATAGCCAAACCGGGGTTGGCCCCTAAGGGGTTAGTAGCGCTAAAAGGGTTAGCAAAAATAACGTTGGCATACGGTGGTGCAAATGGTGGGTCAGGCGCAGGGTCAGATGTTGAACCACCCTCATAAGGGTCGCATAAAAAATACACCAGCGAGTCACCATCGGGGTCGGTGGCTGCGTGGTCAAACGACAATGGGTCGTTTATGCATAATACAATAGGGGGGAAGTTATTATACCGTGGGCTGCTATTGCATTCAAACGGTCCCGAGCCGGGAATAAACGCAGTGTAAGTGGCGCCTACATCGCCGGGGTTTACAATATTTAATATGGTATTGTTGCGGCAGCAGCGTTGGTAAACCATAGTATATCCGCCATTAATAGGTGGCAGGGTAACAACAGCTTCGTATACTCCTTCTTCAACACAAATATTGGGTGGGGCAACTAAACAGGGGTTTGCAATAACCGGTGGCAGGTTTGTTACCACAGGATCGTACATATACAAAGGTTGCGGGCCGGCTATGTCCGGGTCCATATCAACCAATGCACCCGATGAGGTAAAAATACCTATAGGGGCAGGGTTATCAAATGGGGGGATACCGTTAAAACAATCGCGATACAATTTTAGTACTATGCGGTACTGGTTATTTCCTAAACACTCGTAATATAGTTCGCCGCCAATAATATGGGTTGCCTTAACCTGAAATGAGGTTAATGCCAGCAATAGCCCTATTATAGCTCTCTTTAACAAGCGAATAAAAAAGTGTTTCGTGTATCACAAATAACAACGTAGTTGTATTGTTATTGTTTATTTAAGTATAGTTACAGTACCATGAACCTTTTCAGGTTTAGCCGGTACATCCAGTACAAAGTAGTATACCCCGTCAGACAGGCCATCACCGTCCCAATCGTTCAGATAGTTATCGCTACTATAAACTTTGCGGCCCCAGCGGTTGTATATTATCATTTTACTGTTTGGGTACAGTTCAAGGTTACCAATAACAAAGGTCTCGTTAAGCCCATCGCCGTTTGGTGTAAACACGTTAGGTATTTCAAGGTCGCATATAACAGTAATAGTAACTTGTGCAAACCCTTGTGGGCTGCCGCATGTATCGGTAACAGTTACTGTATAGGTAGTTGTTTCTTCAGGCGTAACACTAATGGTTTGGGTTGTTTCACCTCCCGGGCTCCATGCATACGTATATGGCCCTTGCCCACCGGTTGAATTAGCGGTAAGCGATAGTGTAGCATCACAAACAGTGGTATCGGCTTGCGAAATAGTTGTTTGTATAGAGTCGGTATTGATAATTACTATTGATACAACCTGCGGAGGGAATGTAGAGCAAAGTACTGTTTGCTGTAAGGTAATGATGATGTTTTCGTTGCCTTCGCTTACGCCATCAAAAACAGCATCAATGTCAATAAATATTAATGTGTCGCCTGGATAAAACACCACACTGTCAGCAATAAGGGCATAGTCAACACCATTGGTTGCAGAGCCGCCAATGGTAAAGTTAACTACTGTAGTATCGGTAAGCTGGCCATCGCGTGTAAAGGCTAATACGCCATCAAGGCAACCTTCAATAATAAGGCTGTCGTTTACGTTAGCAACAGAACCGGCAGATATATTAATATCAGGATTGCCGGCAGAAAGGCTGTTCGCTTCTAAAAATACTGCCGAGTCATATGCATCGTCACCGGCATCGGCAATGGCTATTTTAAGTGTATAGGTAGAGCAGGGCACAACTACTGCAATGGCCTGTAGTTTTACGGTAAAACCATCATAAGCTATAGTTGTTCCGGTGCCATTGTCAATATAATATTGTGTGTTAACAATATCGTTTACGTTATCAATAGTTACAGGGGTTCCGGTTCCTGGCAGTAAAGCTAGGTTGGTGGCCGTAGGATAACCCGGGCCTGAAATAAAGAAAGCAAACACATCGTTAAAACCCGAGTTAACAAACTCAGGGTACTCTTCCGATGCAAATACATAGTTAAATACTATGGTATCGTTAATAGGTACAAATTCGAAGGTTAATATAGCGGCATCTTCAGTAGCGGCGTTAGATAATGCATCAAGATCGGCATCGCCGGGCAGCGCAAGGTTGGTGCTCGAGAAGTCAGAGCCAAGACTCGGAGCGGTTGCAATATCGCCGGTAGAAAGTATAATACCGCTGTTTATACCAATGTTGGTGGTTTGGCCGTTGCTGAAAGAGCCAATTTGCACAGGGTCGCCAACAAAGTTTATGTTATTTACTGTTACACCGGTACCAACCAGTACATTTTGTACCAAGGTTTGGGGTGTTTGCCCGCCTGTAATGGTAAGCTGGGCGTTAGTAGAAATAGCAAAGCCCATTAGGGCCAGCATTAATGACAATAATGATTTTGAGTAACGTTGTACCATATTAGTTAATTAAGGCTACGCTTCCGCGTAGTGTATATTCATCGCCGGGGGGCGTCTTAACCTTAATCAGGTAAACGTAAATGCCTTGAGGTGATATTTGCCCGCTTTTATCGCGTCCATCCCACCGGTTGGCATAGTCAGTTGACTTAAATATTGGTTCGCCCCAGCGGTTAAAGATATACATTTCGTAGTTAACAAAGCCCTGTCCAAGCCCTGAAAAATTTTCATTGATATCGTCACCGTTGGGAGTAAAGGCATTTGGAACGTATAAAGTATAGTCCGGGTATGCCCTTACGTTCTTAGTAATTGTATCGGTACAACCGTATTTATTCTCAACAATTAAGGTAACTCTGTACAGGCCTGTATCGGCATAAGTATGTAGCGGGTTTTGTTCAATACTGGTATTGCCATCGCCAAAATCCCAGTACCAGTTTAGAACGTCAGATGATGACTGGTCAAGGAACTTTATTTTGCGGTTTTCCAGATAGAAATAATCAAACTCAGCATTGGTAGGTAAAATGTCTACTACAATTTCTTTGGTAACGGTTGTGCCGCAACTATCGGTAACTGTTACAGTATAAATAGTTAAGGCCGATGGTTTTACCCATTTAGATGAACCGTCCCCAAGGTTATTATCCCACGAAAAAGTAATCTCGGTATCGCCCCTGCCACCAAACGATGAAACAAACAGTAAGATTGAATCACCCGGGCAAATAGTGGTGTCGGGTGGGGTAATAAGGTCTAAGGGTATGTAGCCGGGTAAATCAATAACAGCCTGTGCCTGTGCAGTTTGTGAGTTGCAATTATCGGTTACGGTAACAGTATACGTTGTGGTTTGCTGTGGAAAAACAGTTATAGTTTGCCCAACTAGGCCGTTATCCCAGGTATAGGTATAGGGGCTAATACCTCCCGTAACGTTGGCTGTTAGCTGGGTAGGCACATTAGGGCATATAAGGGTGGTTAGTGCCGGCGTAACATCAACTACCAAAGGTTCTACGTTAGTAATGGTAAGCGTAACTTCTTTGGTAACTATAGTGCCACAAATATCTTGGGTAATGGTTATTGTAACAGTTTCGTTGGGTTCAGATACCCCGTCAAAAATGGGTACTAAAGGCACAATAACCACCGTATCGCCGGGTTGGAAGGTAACCTGTGTTGGGAATTGCGAATAGTCAACACCATTAGTAGCAGTTCCTGTAATGGTTACATCAAAAGTTTCTGCCACCTGCGTAGCTACTGATTTGGTAAACTTGATATTGGCCTGGCCGCAACCTTCGTATAGCAGGCTATTATTGTTGCCGTAGGTTACGGTTGCAATTACATCGTTAGTGCTACTTGAAAAGCTTAATGCTTCTAAGAACACAGCAGAGTCATATATACCATCGCCGGCATCGGCAATACAAATTTTAATGTGGTATGTTTCGCAGGGCACAACATTTGCCTGTGCTGTTAGCGGCTTAGTAAAACCATCGTACTGAACAGTTGGGCCGCCACTATTGTCAACATAGTAGTTGGTGTAGCTAATCTGGTTAACGTTATTAATGGCCACAGGGGTTGATGTGCCCGGTATAAGGGCAATGTTACTGTTGTTATAATTGCCGCCACCGGGGTTTGGCCCGGTAACAAAAAACGCAAATACATCGTTATAAATCTGGCCAACAAACTCAGGGTACTCTTCTGATGCAAATACGTAATTGAATGATATTTGGCCCGATTGGGGTATAAAGTCAAACTCAAGCACCGAGGCATCGTACGTATCAAACCCACTTATAGCCGTAAGGGTAAGGTCGCCAGGCACGCCATTGTCTACACCTGCGCTGGCAATGTTGTTTGGGCCGGGGGCTATTGAGCGGCTGCCGGTGGTAATAATTACCCCGCTTGGCAGGCCAATGTTTGAATTTGCTCCGTTAAAAGTTCCGTAGGCAATGCCTGAACCGTTAAATGTTACGTTGTTTACCGTTACTCCGGTACCTACCAGAGTGTTTTGCACAAGCGATGTAGGGCTACCGGGCCCGCCAACAGTTAGCTGGGCCTTAAGGCCTGTGCTTAAAAAGGCTACAAAAAAGGCAAATAGTAAAACCCCTTCGGCAGTAAAACTACCAAGAGGGTTAGATCTGAATAAGCCTTTATTTATAGTCAACACAGGGCAAAATTTTTATAAAAATAGCAAAAAAGCGACATCTGCAAGCATTTTTATTTTCTACGATGTAGCATTTAATGTTGTTACAGCAATTAATACGCCAAATTTTAAGCTTTATTATATATTGACAAAAAACATTTTTAAATGTTTATCGGAATGCAAAATTTAATATCGTCGGTAGATGAGGTAATAATTAATAAACTTGCAAAAAATTAATCTCAATCATGGATAGCGTAAAACAATACATTGACCAGAATAAAGACCGTTTTTTAAACGAACTGCTTGATTTGCTTCGTATTCCGTCGGTTAGTGCCGACTCTAAATACACAGGCGATGTGGCTAAAGCTGCCGAAATGGTTGCTACCCGCCTTACCGAGGCCGGTGCCGATAACGTTGAAATTTGTAAAACCCCGGGCCACCCGATTGTGTATGGCGAGAAGTTTTTAGATGCATCGTTGCCTACCATTATGGTTTATGGCCACTACGATGTACAGCCTGCTGACCCGCTTAACCTGTGGGATTCGCCCCCGTTTGAGCCCGTTATAAAAGACGAAAAGATATATGCCCGCGGCAGCGCCGACGATAAAGGACAGATGTATATGCACGTTAAGGCGTTTGAATACATGTTTAAAGAAAACAAACTGCCTTGCAATGTTAAATTTTTGATTGAGGGCGAAGAAGAGGTAGGCAGCAGCAACCTAACCGACTTTTGCATTGCCAATAAAGAAAAACTAAAGTGCGATTTGGTACTTATTTCTGATACTTCTATGATTGGCAACGACACCCCATCGCTTGATGTTGGTTTGCGTGGCCTTAGCTATGTAGAGGTTGAAGTAACAGGCCCTAACCGCGACCTGCACAGCGGTGTTTACGGCGGTGCTGTGGGTAACCCAATCAACATTCTGGCTAAAATGATAGCCCAGATGCACGATGAGAACAACCACATTACCATTCCCGGTTTTTACGACGATGTTTTGGTGCTAACCGACGAAGAACGTTCGGAGCTTAACAAAGCGCCTTTTGATATTGAAGAATACAAGAAAGACCTTGATATTGGCGATGTTTGGGGCGAGAAAGGCTACACAGTATTAGAACGTACCGGCACCCGCCCAACCCTTGATGTTAACGGCATTTGGGGTGGCTACATTGGCGAGGGTTCTAAAACCGTACTTCCGTCAAAGGCATTTGCCAAAATCTCTATGCGTTTGGTTCCCGGTCAAAGCTCTGATAAGGCTACGGAGCTGTTCAGCAACTACTTTAAGAGCATAGCTCCGGCATCG
>JBIPNX010000441.1:0-2571 GCA_044378145.1 Flavobacteriales bacterium
GGCAATGCCTCCATTTTTTTGCACGTTGGCAATAGCGTGTATGGCCAATGTTGTTTTACCTGACGATTCAGGACCGTAAATTTCTACTACCCTGCCCTTGGGTAAACCACCAATGCCTAAAGCGGCATCAAGGCCGATAGAGCCTGTAGAAATGGCTTCTATCTGGTCAACTGCATCATCACCCATGCGCATAATAGCGCCTTTACCGTACGATTTCTCTAATTTGTCTAATGTAAGTTGAAGGGCCTTCAACTTCTCTGCTTGCACATCTTTGCTCATAGTTTCTAAAATATATGTCTCTTAAACTGTAAAAATACGAAATATGCCCCCTTAAAAAGGGGCTGTTAATAACTATAAATGCACTTGTTTTCCACAATGCTGTGCCCCTACGGGCGGTAGTTAAAGCTCTGTTTTTGCGCATGCTACCACCCCCGTCTCATTCCATTCGACACCCCCTCCTAAATTAGGAGGGGGAAGGGGGAGGTAACCTTACTGGCGGTAGTAGAAGCTATTGATTCTGCGCACTAGTATATCTCCTCTTGAGAGGAGTACCTCCCGCACAGCGGGAGGGGAGGTGTGTTACATTGACAAATACACACCCCGTCCCGATAGTTATCGGGACACCCCTCTCAAGAGGGGATGTTTCTACCTTGCTTTCTATTGTAGTAAAATTTGAGTGTTTCGCGGGTTTAATTTTTCGTTTTTCACTTTTAGTTTTTAGTTTACTACAAAGGTACAACCCCGCCTACCCCTTTGTCAAGGTTTCATTTAAGTATATTTGAAACACCAAAACTAAATACAATGGCAGAAATAGAGATTATTCAAACAATACGATTTCTTTTAGAAGGTAAAAAAAATGGCACAGAGCCATTAGAGATTATAGCTGAACCTCGTTTTGATACTTATAGGCCAGATTTAATTATCAAGGCTGGAAAGAAAAATATTGCCGCTATTGAAATTAAAACATCCAACACTTTATCAAAAGCATTAACTGGTTTCAGTGCTGACTTCTATTTTCTTTTTAAGGTTAGATACTTTATTTATACTGATGGGGATGTTTTTTACTTCTATGACAGATTCAATAATCCAAAAGAAAGAATTAAAACTGATGCAAGTGGTTTTATTACTCGCGTTTGTAGGCAAATATCTCAAGACAGCCTTCGGAAGCTAAAGTCTAATATTGCACAAATTTTTAAGCAAGAAATACAAAAAGTAAGTAATCAATTTCCTCAATTAAATGGGTTCATATTTGAGAATCTATCTAAAATCTCACGCGAACTACGACTTGCGTCTGATTATATCCTGTTCTTTGAAGGAGGGAAAATTGACACAAATAGTTTTGAGCATCAATTCTTTGTCAAACTCTTAGATAACAATGTCCCCGAAACTATTTATCGATATTCTCCTTTTAATCGGGCTTTTCAAATTGTAAATGATGAAACCGTTGCTATGTTGGGGCTCCAGGGAATGAATGATACTACTGAACCAAATTATATTGACAATTACCTCAACGACACCAATTATAGTCCATGGGAGTTGCCACAACAGTCTATAGCTGCTATAAATAGGCGATTTATAATGTCTTGCACAACTCTTCAAGACGATTTAATGCAATGGAGATTATATGGTGAAGATGCAAAAGGGGCTTGTATAAAATTTCAACCTAAAGTTTCTTTAAAAACTAGCCTTCGATTTTATTTAGGAAAAGTAAAATATGCAAATCAATATGGAGAACATCCTGAACTGCGTATTATAAAAAATATCATAGAGCGCTCAAGGCAAGAACTCTGTTTTGATGTAAAATTTATTCTATTATATGTTTGGCGGCATTTTTTCAAACCTGCTGAATATAGCTATGAAGCAGAGGTAAGGCTTCTTTATATACATCGCAGGGAAGAAAGAGATAAAAAGTGGATAATTGCAGAGCCATATTCAATAGTAAATCCTATGGTAATCTTTCATTTAAACAAAAATGAGTTTCCTCTCAATGTTGTAGAAATAATGTTAGGCCCAAAACGTGCTGAGAGAAAATTAAATAAGTCTCAACTAGAACAGATGTTACGAGAAAAAGGCAGGTCTATTATTGTCACAGAGTCTCAACGGAATGTTTATAGGTAACTATATTACTCCTCTCCTCGCTCCTCACCCACCGCTTCTCTCAAAATCTCCTTCGGGTAAATCAGGTAGTACTTTTGTACCTCTTTAGCCAGCGATGCTATGTTGTATTGGTCTGATGCCAGGGCAATGTCTTTTACTGTACCGTCTTTGTACTTAATGTTGATCTGCTCGCTAACCTGGCTGTAGGCGCTGTTCTTTATCGAGTCGTTTATTAAAAATTATTTAAACACGTTATTAGTTAGGTTAAACAGCTTTTTGGTACGTGCCTTTACCTCATCAACATAGCTTTTGTTAAAGGCATTATTCTGAATCTCAATCTTAAGCAGCGTGCGGTTAACCAGGTTTTTAGCCAGGGTAGAGAGTATCCTGTCGCTATGGTAGCACCACTCTTTTAGCGATGCCATAATATCGTAATCATCCAGCCTGCTAAACAGTTCTAAGTATTCGGGGTTG
>JBIPNX010000050.1:0-9378 GCA_044378145.1 Flavobacteriales bacterium
CAATAACTACTTATCTACCATCACTGTTATGTACCCTGCAGCTTACTGCGGGTATTTTGTTATGTTGTTTGGCGATATTAGTACCTGGCATGCAAATGCTACTAAGGTGCGTTTTGTTATAAATGTGAGCAACACATCGAGCGCACAAGGCACGGCAAGCTTTAATTACTTCTCATATTCTAACGGTAGTTTAGATTGGAAAAACCCTGCAAACTGGGCAGCTTCTGCCGGTGGTGCCGGTGGACAATCTGTACCAACAGGTTCTGACGTTGCTGTTTTTGATGGCAGCAATACAGGTACTTGTAACATAAACGGCCCTCTTAACGTGGGTGGTATTACAATGGAGTCAGGCTACAACGGTATGATTCTTCAAAACGCGAATGATGTAACCATTGGTTCTAATGGTTTAACAATAAACAACGGTACATTCCAGGGTGGTTCGGGCAATATTACAATTAATGGCCCGCTAAGTATAACAAGCGCTTCATCAACATTTAAAAGCAGCTCGTTACTACTTACACTAAATGGTGATTTTACCATGTCTGCAGGCACGTTTACACACAACAACGGCCGCGTGGTTTTAAGCAACGATTTAACATGGACAGGCTCTGCAACACTAAACGAATTAAACATTAGCGCAACAGGCACTAAAACATTCAACTTTGCAACAGGTACTACAGTAACAACCAACGGTACCTTTACTTTAGAAGGTACAGGCAATCTTATATTGAATGGCGATGGTGTTATAGCTGCTAAAGCAGGCCTTGTAAATACCAATACAGGCACAAGCGGTGGAGGTACAGCAACCATACTTGTAAATGGTACAGGTGCACAGGCATTAGCCGGTAACTCTACAGTAGGCCAGGGCCGTTACCCAAAACTAACTTTTGATAAAGCATCGGGTACGTTAACGGTAACCAATACGGTATCTGTTGGCAATAACTTTACCTATGTAAAAGGTACAACAGTTACTACAGGCTCAACATTTGCTTTTGGCGGAGCTAACCTGGTTTTAGATGCACAAGGTACATCTTCAACCATGTCGTTCAATAATATTTATTTTGATAAAAATATTTCAACTCTTGGCGGCGACCTAACCGCGGTTGGCACTTCTGACATTGCTTACGGAGCTGTATTAGAACTTACAGGGTACAACACTACTATTACAGGCACTACTACTGTTGGTGGTACATTGCGCACTACCAGTGCAACGGGTACTAAAACATTTGGCAACCTTATTATTTCGCCTCTTGGCTCGTGGGATGCTTCGGCTGTTGATGAAGAGTTTATTATAAATGGTAACTTAGAAAGCTACGGTACATTTGCTGCCAGCTTAACTACAGGCACCAGTAGCATGTATTACTTAAGAGGCAATGCAAAAGCTATTCGCGGTACACTTAGCATTCCACGTATAGAAATTGACAATGCAGGTAATAATGCATCATATACTAACTACGATACATTAACCGTATCAACATCGTTACGCGGTGCAGGCGGAACACTTGCACAAGGCGACAGTGCTATGCTACGCTTAGGTATTTTACCTAACGTAAACGATATGAGCTTAACTACGCTTAACGCTTCGGCTACTGGTAATACGGTTGAATATAATCTTAACACAAACGAAGGCCAGGAAGTATATGGTACAACTTATTTCCATACTATTTTCTCGGGTTCGGGTAGCAAAACATTGCGCGCTGCAACAACTGTAAATGGCAACTTGGCTATTACAGGCGCTGCTATTCTTGACGTATCAGCATCTAATTACTTACTAAACATTAAAGGCAACTGGACAAACAGCAGCCTGCCGGGTAGCAGCCTTGCGCCGTTTAACGCACGCACAGGTACTGTTACGTTTACCGGTACTGCCCCACAAACTATTACATCATCGGCTTATGCTAATGGTAACAGTTTTTATAACCTGACATTCAATAACACGTCTACAACTATACCACAAATTTTAATTGCTAATGATGATAATGCAACCGGTACACTTACCTTAACTGCCGGCAATATCGACCTTGGCTCTACAACATTTACCCTTGGTTTCTCAACTACTGTAAAAGGTACGTTGGTACACACAGCGGGTTATTTCTTAAATGGAACTTTTAAACGTTGGTTCAACACCACTGCGGTTAGTTTAGGTAACGTAGCTGGCCGTTTCCCAATGGGCTATAAAGAAAATGCTACTACCGTGCGCGACCGTAGTGTTTACCTTGGAGGTACTGCAATTATTGGTGGTACTATGTTAGCACGCCATGATAATGCAACAGGTAATTACGATTTCCCTGCACCATTCCAGGATAACGGAACTATTGTTGATGTGCGCCATAACATGAACTGGACTACTGCCGTTGGCGATGGTTTAGATGGTAGCGCATTCCAGTTACGCATTGCTGCAGAAGGCATGCCGGGTGTAAACAACGCAGCCATGTTGCGTATTGTTAAGGCAAGTGGAGCTGCTCCGGGTACTTCAATATCGGGTGGTGGTACTACATCAAACCCATATGCTAACAAGCAAGGCTTAGGCCCATCAGGTATGAACAATACCTTCTACATGGGTAGCTCGTGGAATACAAACCCATTGCCTATTACCTTACTTTCTTTTACTGCGGTGCCAGATGGTAACCGTGTTAAACTAGACTGGGTAACAGCATCAGAAGAAAACAACGATTACTTTACTGTTGAGAAAAGTAAAAACGGTGTTGACTTTGTTGAGGTACTACAAAAAGCAGGTGCCGGAAACAGCAATACAAACATTGCTTACAGCGATTTTGATAACGATCCATACGCAGGTACATCGTACTACCGCTTAAAACAAACCGACTTTAACGGACAGTTTAAATACTCTAACATGGTAGCGGTTGAATTTGCTACTGTTGATCAGGATATTGAGTTTAATATATTCCCTAACCCTGCAAGCTCTGCCTTTGGCGACGTGGTTCAATTTACCATGAATACCGAAGGTATGGATGAACAGCCTTTGGTTATTAATGTACTGGATATGTCGGGCCGTATTGTTTCAACTAAAAATCTACGTACTAACCGTTCTATACTACAATCGGATATTGTATCGGCAACCGAACTTAAAGCCGGTATGTATACCGTAGTGGCAGTAGTTGGCAAAAAACAAATTACTAAAAAGCTAATTATTAATTAATAGTAAAACCAACCAATAATAAGTAAAGTAACCACACACAAACCAACCTGTTCAAACACTCTGCTGCGGTTAACCACAGCCGTAGCAGAGGGAACAAGTAAAAAGTAAACTTAGTAATACAAAGCAATCCTTAACCCAAAAAAATTATCGGCAATTTGTCCCGCTCACTGCGGGACTTTTTGTTTCCGCTAAAAGGTATAAGCTTGTTTGTAGTTATATGTTTTACAGTTGATTATATTTCTGTTTTTACACCGCAATTTATATTTACCAAGCAGTTAATAGTAACGTTATTGATTTCTTTCTTTTGTTATTTATAGCGTTATGTTTTTATATGTGGCAATACAAATTCTAAAAGAGTACATTACAAATATCACCACAGGCTTACATCTACTTACTACCAAAAAATAAAAAAAATATTATTAAAAGTGTTGTTAATAATAGGTTGTAAGGCTTTTTAGGTTGGCAAATAGCAAAGTTTCTTACTTACGTACGGCTAGTCTAATAGTTTGTTATACAGGTTAATTAAGACAAATAATTTTACTCCTGATAAAACAGCCAACCAACATAAAATGAAAACTACAATTAATTCATTAAAACTTGTTTTTACAGCAGTGTTACTATTAACGCTGGTACAAACAAAAGCACAGATAGTAGGTATTAACCTTGATGGTTCAACTCCTAATACAAATGCCATGCTGGACATTAAGTCATCTGGTGCTCAAGGCAAAGGTTTATTAATACCTCGATTAACTCTAGCTCAGCGCACTGTAGCTTCAACAAATGGAGGACTACTAAATGGTTCAGGTCAGTTACATGGCGGAGCTGCACAAGGTTTAATTGTTTACCAGACAGATGGTACACAAGGTTTTTATTATAACACCAGTACAACCGCTACCCCAAGCTGGTCGTATTTAAGTTCTGGTGGTTCCGGCGCTACAGGGCCTACAGGTCCAACTGGAGCCAACGGTTCTGCAGGTGCTACCGGCCCAACAGGCGCTGCTGGAGCTGCAGGTGCTGCTGGTGCCGCGGGAGCCACAGGGGCAACCGGTGCATCAGAAAATTGGTCTTCGGGCTCTGCCGCCCCTACGGGTGGTCAAGGCGCGGTTGGCGATTGGTATTATAATACATCAACAAATACTATATCAGAAAAAACAGCAACCTCAATCTGGACTAGTCGTGCTACTATAACAGGAGCAACAGGTGCCACAGGCTTATTATCATCTGGTTCGGCAGCTGGAAATACACCTTACTGGAATGGATCTTCGTGGGTTGTAAACTCAAGTAATATGTATAATAATGGAGGTAATGTTGGTATAGGTACCACCTCTCCTAGCGAAAAACTAGATGTTACAGGCCATATTAAAGCAGGTGCAACTACTGACCAGGAAGGTGGCCAATTTATGTTAGCCGAACCAAGCTTAGCCGGAACAGGTAACTGGGTTATGGATAACTTCTACTCATATGATGGTGGCAACAAATTACGTTTTTGGAACGACCGAACAGGACTAAACCCAATTACTATAGTTGATAATGGCAAAGTGGGTATAGGTTCATTTGATTGGAATGAGCAACCTTCTACCACCCTTCATGTTCAAGGAAGCATTAGAGTTGAGGATGGTACACAGGGAGATGGTAAAGTACTTACCTCTGACGCTAATGGCAATGCCACTTGGGCAGCTATCCCGGGCTCATCATCATCTAGCTCATTTGGTTCATCTTCTATAGATAACTTTGAAGACTTTTTGTTTGATGCTTATGCCGGTAACGGTAGCAATGACAATGCAATGGCATTTACTGTTACCACCAATAGTGGCACATCTGATGTTGATGGTACTATTTCTGCTGTTGGCAATGATTATGCAGGTATACATACTTTAAGTACAGGTAGTAGCGCGGCTGCAAGACCAAATGTGTCTTCTTTTAATAACGTTAACAGGATGAAGTTGGGAGGCAAGCAGGTAATTTATGAAGGCCGTGTTAGGGTAGAAGTATTGTCATCATCAACTCAAACACATACAACGTATTGGGGCTTAATGGATGGTACTGCGGCAGGAGCACCGGTAAATGGAGTGTATTTTAGCTATACTCATGGTACTAACTCTGGCAGATGGGTTTGCACTACGCGCGCTTCATCAACTTCAACCGCTGTAAATAGTAGTATTACAGTAACAGCTAACCAGTGGTATAGATTAAAAGCAGTTATTAATGCAGCGGGTACCAATGTCGATTTTTATATCGATGATACATTGGTAGGTTCATCAACTACTAATATACCAACAGCAGCTCAGCGCTTTGTTTTTAAAATGGAAAAAAGTGCTGGCACTACTGCCGCTAGATCTAATCTTGACTATGTAGCCTTTAGGATGGTGAGATAATATAATAACCTCTCAATGTTTTCAAAAGTCCCGCCAATGGCGGGACTTTTGTTTTAAATACTTACTTACTATCAAAGCAAAAAATAGAAGATTCTAGGATGTGTGGGTATTAATAAATGGCTTAAACCTTTAAATATATATGCAATACAATTAAATGTTAACAAGCCCTTACATAACCATAACTAATAATTGAAAATTTTTATACCCCTGAAAGCCTTTTGAATAAAGGGGTTTATCAAAATAACAGGTTCAAAAAAACAAAATTTCTTACAAGGGTAACGCATAGCCTACACTTGGTTATTAAAAGCATTTTCTACGTATAATTTTACCACTGCATAGCTTATATATGTAATGAAAGAGATACACAAAAATATTATCCGCGTAACTATAATAACAGCCATATTGTATGTGCTGTTTACGCAAAGGGTAGCAGCCCAGGCTGTCGGTATTAATACCGACGGTTCTCCGCCAAACCTAAACGCGATGCTTGATATCAAATCTCCTACAAAAAATGGTAAGGGGTTATTGATACCACGCATTACGCAAAAGCAACGCATGGAGCCTAACGCCCTTGGTGGCTTGTTAGACGAGAGCGGCGCTTTACGCGGCGGTGCAGCACAAGGCCTTATAGTGTATCAGGTAGATGGCCGCGAAGGCTTCTATTATAACACAAGCGTAGATCAACTTCCTAACTGGTTATTAATTGCATCGGTAGGTGGTACAAATACTAATAATGGTAGTACAAATGGCCCATCAGGCTCTCAAGGTGTAACGGGGTCTACCGGTGTGGGTACAGCCTGGATAACAGGCCCTGCAGCCCCAACAGGCAGCATAGGCAACCAGGGCGATTTTTACTTACAACAAAACAATGGTTTGTACTATAAAAAAACTACCGCAAGTGCCTGGACACAGCAAGGCAGCCTTATGGGTCCCAGCGGTGCAACAGGTCCAACAGGAGCACAAGGTATTACAGGTGCTACAGGCCCTGTAGGTGGTATTGGCGCAACAGGAGCAACCGGCCCTGCCGGCACAATGGGCTTGGGCTCTGTAGCAGGCAACACCCCGTTTTGGAACGGTTCAGAATGGATATTAAACAGCAGTAACTTATTTAATAATGGTGCCAATATTGGTATAGGTACCGCAACCCCTGCCGAGAAATTAGATGTAGCAGGTTCAATCAAATTTACGGGCGCGTTAAAACCCGATGGCAATGCAGGCGCTGCAGGCCAGGTTTTGGCATCAGCAGGCCCATCTGCCCCTCCGATATGGGCATCAGCATTTACTAAGAATAATTTATACATAGACTATAGCACCGGTGGCGCTATAACCAATACCACATTTGCCAACGTACCGGGATTAACCCGCTCGCTTACCTTAAAAGCCGGCGACAGGGTACTGCTTTATGCAACCGGCGGTATGGCTGCTAACGGAACTGTTTACACATCGGCCGACATTGGCTTTTGCGTAAACCAACAGGATTTAATGAATGGTGGTTACACCAAAGTATCGGTAGATTATGCCGGCTCGCGCTTTGTACCTAATGCTAACTGGACCCTTATGGGCCACTACGACGTGCCTAACGATGGTATGTATGTATTTAGCGTACGCACTAAGCAAAGCTCACCATCTAACGGTACAGCTACCGTGGGTGGCGATAATACCACTGTACTACAGTCGACTATGTTTATACAAGTATTGAAATAACTATAAAACGAAAAGGTAAAATTGAAAAGTATAGTAGCCATAGTGTTTATGTTGATGATTGCAAGTGCAGCAAATGCACAAACTGCAACAACAGCAAAGCGTATGCAAACCCCTGCCGATGCATCGGCTAAGGAGATGGATACCAAAGCAAAAGGCGATGTACTGTACGAGAAAACAAAAGATACTCAGGACAAATCGTTAATTTTCCGCCAGTCGGTATTAGACGAGAGCAATGTTAAAACAGATGATAAGGTTGATGCTGTTAGCCCTGAGCAAAAAGTAAAATTACTAGACAATAAACTAAAACGCAACAATACAACTGTTAAACCAAACAATTATTAAAACCCAATTACTATGATTAACAAATATGTGATCCAGGAACAGCAAGGTAGCTTATATAACCTTGCTACAATTGAGGAAATATCGGGTGGAAGCCGAGAGTTTATGCGCGATATGATGCAACTATTTATAGAGACTATGCCAAGGCTGGCCGATGAAATGGTTGAAGCACTAAATAACCAAAACTGGGCAGGAGTAAAATCTGTTGCCCACCAGGTTAAACCAACAATGGAGCTTATGGGCGTTACATCGCTTAAAGATGATGTTGTGGTTATTGAGAAAAATGCGCAGCAACAAACCGACTTGGATATTATCCCTGCACTGGTAGAAAAATTCTACGCCATTGTACAGAAGATAGTAGAAGCGTTAAGAACAGAAATTAAGTTTTACCAATAAACAGGTAAAGCTTAACTGTTGTTAGTACCGTTGTAATAGTAGGCCCTTATTATAGCTTTATTTTTGGTAAAGTCTATTTTGGTTACCGTTATACGGTGCACATCGTACCCTGTCTTTTCTTTTAAGGTAGATAATAATAAGGCCCGGTTTTCGGGCTTTATTAGTTCAAGGTCTACACTCTCAATAACTTTTTCCTGCTCGTTCAGGAAGAACATATTGCGGTCCAGCGCAAAGGTTAGGCCCACAATAAATCCGTTTAACAAGCATAACTCAAGCATGCTTTCTTTTGCAATAGCGCTAATTAAACCAATGGCTATTACAATAAAAAGGTAGGTCATGTCCTTTGCCGAAATATCTTCTGTTCGATACCTAAGCATAGAGAATACAGCAAATAAACCAAAAGCCGCACCTAACGAAATGTCTACGTTATTCAACAGGAACGTAACAATGAATATTATTACGTTAAATAAGAAAAAGGTAAATACTGTATCGCCCCTGCGGTAGTTTTTGTAGTAAACAAACTTTATAAGTACCGCAACAAATGCAATATCAATTAGTAAGCGTAGAAAAAAGTTTAAGTTGAGCTTCAGTAAATAAAAATTCTCCATTATTATGTGTTATTCTATCCTTAAGGGTTTAAGAATTTTGCTGCAATATAGCTAATGTTAATATAATGGTAATCTGCTAAACAGACTATAATTGACAGCAAAGGTTTAAATTAGCTGTAAACTATTTGTTATGGGCACAATAAATCAAACAGAGGTATTTGAAGATACAACTGCTGAAAAGCTCTACGAAATATTGATGGATGCTAAACAGCATGCTGCTTTTACCGGAGATGAGGCTACCATTAGCACCGAAGTTGGCGGCTCATTTTCAACCTATGGTGGTTATTCTACAGGTAAAAATGTTGAGCTAATCCCTGGCAAGCGTATTGTACAAACCTGGCGTGCTGCAGACTGGCCCGAAGGTGTTGAAAGCACTGCCACCTTTGATTTTGAGCAGCAGGGTGATAATGCCATTATCCGGTTTACTAAAACAAATGTGCCTGATGAGCAGCACGATGCTATTGAGCAGGGCTGGGTAGATTACTACTGGGAGCCCATGCGCGGCTACCTTAGCCTATAAGTATCTCATTTTGATTAAGAATCAGACAATCCTTTAATCAATAAAATCAAGGTTTAGACAATTTTTTCGTAATTTTGCCGCCTTATGCAAACGGCAGAAAAAACAGTTGCTTTTTACACCCTTGGTTGTAAGCTCAACTTCTCTGAAACATCGACCATTGCGCGGCAGTTTAAAGAGGAGGGCTTTAGCCGTGTGGAGTTTGATGAGCGTGCTGCCGATGTATATGTGATAAATACATGTAGCGTTACCGACCAAGCCGATAAAAAATGCCGTAGC
>JBIPNX010000442.1:0-2561 GCA_044378145.1 Flavobacteriales bacterium
ATCAGTTGGTCTTGAAACCCATCGCCCGATGCAAAAGGAATATCTCGCCTGTCCTCGTCAGGACTGGTATTATCAACAGCCAGTTTGTACGATGGTACTTCATCATCGTCCATATACGGGTCCAGCTCAAAATCATCGCGCTTGTTATCCTCATAGCTATCGTCTGATGCGGTATATACCTCATCAACCCCGCCACTAAAATCATCGCCTTCAAAGTCGTCGCCGGTGGGCGTATCGTTATCGTTGCCTTCGTCTAAAGCATCTTCAAAACCATCGTTGGTTATTTCTTCCTCCTGTACCTCTTCATCGTCACGCCCCTCTTCCAGTGCGGGGTTACTCTCCAGCTCTTCCTGTATACGGTCTTCTAACGATGCGGCAGGAACCTGCAACAACTTCATCAGTTGTATTTGCTGCGGCGACAGCTTTTGCAGCATTTTTTGATGCAGTCCTTGTTTTAACATATCGTTCCTATACGAGACAAATTTAGAGCAGGTTGCTAATAATGGAACAATTTTTGTAAGAAAACTTATTAACTGCCCACTTTGTGGGCTTTTTTGTTGGTGTAGTGTGAGCTATTTTGTTATTAAACTACGTAATTGGCAAGCAATGCAATGACAAACCCTAACCAAAATCATTTTTTTAGTATCTGTTTGTGTATTATCTTTGCAGCGTGCTAAGAATAGCTTCTATAGTATTATTGTGTGCCGTGCTGCAAACAGTGGTAGGAAAAACCGCTGTATGGGTATGGTATAAAGCTAACGAGGCATATGTTGCTCAAACTCTGTGCGAGAACAAAGCCAAACCCGCCAAAAACTGTAACGGTAAATGCTACTTAGCCAAACAGCTAAAAAAGGCCGAGGGCGAAACTGAAAACAAGCAGGCCCCCACCCTACCTTCGGGCTTAAAAGAAATTAAAGAAGCCCAACCTGAAACAGCCTGCGGCGTTGACTTTTCATTGATAGTTTCTACCACATCTTCGACTAAATCGTTTAAATATATCCAGGCCAAATCAGGCAATTATAGTAGTGTTTTGCTACGTCCTCCAATTGGTTAATCCACCCTTGTTTTCTACGGATTAATCAATTTACATTTCAATGAAGAAATTTTTATTGGCTGTTATATGCCTTATAGGTATGTATAGTAATGCGGCTGCCTGCGATGCCTGCGGCTGCTCATCGGGCGGGAGCTATTTGGGCACCATGCCGCAGATACAGCGCTCTTTTATAGGGCTACGCCATAACTGGCGCAGTTATACCGTGCACTCGGTACTTAACGAGGGCAACGCGTACGAAAACTACCACAGCACCGATTTATGGGCAAGGTATTTTCCGCACAAGCGCGTGCAGGTATTGGCATCTGTTCCCTACAACTATTACAGCCGCCAAACCGATGCTAAAACTATTATGACCCAGGGCCTTGGCGATATTAGCCTGATGGCCGGTTACATGGTCTTTAACAACGGCGATAGCATAGGCAAACTATGGAAGCATACCTTTAGCGTAAACGCAGGCATTAAGCTGCCTACTGGGCGCTACAACATTCGTAACGAAGGGTTGCGCCTAAACCCCGCTATGCAACCGGGCACCGGCAGTATTGATTATTTAGCTACCCTGTTTTACAGCATCCGCTACAAAAAAGTAGGCATGGCGGTTGATGCCAACGCACGCTTTTGCTCTGTAAATGCCAACGATTATAAACAGGGCAACCGCTACAGTGCATCGGCTAAGGTATTTGTATGGCAAAAAATGGGCTTTAGTTCATCTTTGCTACCTATGGCAGGCCTTACCTTTGATTATGCAAAGCAAGACCGCGATATGGGAACCGCAGTAGCTGAAAGTGGAGGGCAAAGCTTATTTGCAACATTGGGCCTGGAGTATTATTACCGCAGCTTTGGCATTGGTGCTAACTACCAGTTACCCGTAAGCACAACACTGGCGCAAGGCACTACCAAGGCAACGGCAAGGCTGGGCGCACAAATAATGATAACCTTTTAACCAATTTTCAAAAAAATATTTCTAACACTTAAAATCAACCAAAATGAAAAAGTTAAGTTTTGTATTATTTCTTGCTGCTATGGTAGCACTTTCTGCCTGTAAAAAAGATGGTGACGACATGGACGGCACAGGCCAGTTTAAAATTGAGTTTGAGCATAGTTTTGGCGCCGATGCTTTTGAGCTTAACAGCGCTAACTTTTACACTACCGCCAGCGCCGAACAGGTAAAATTTACCATGCTTAAATACTACGTAAGCAACATAGTACTTACCAAAAGCGATGGCACTACATGGGCACAACCTGAAAGCTATTATTTAGTAGATATGGAAAATCCTGCATCGGCTATGCTGACTATTGGCAATGTACCTGCCGGCGATTATACCTCAATGTCGTTTTTACTGGGTGTAGATAGCACACGCAACGTATCGGGCGCGCAAACAGGTGCACTAAGCACTGCCAACGGTATGTTCTGGAGCTGGAACAGTGGCTATATTTTCTTTAAAGCCGAAGGTGAGTGTCCACAATCTGGCACAGGTAACTTTACCTACCACATAGGTGGTTTTAGCGG
>JBIPNX010000443.1:0-2556 GCA_044378145.1 Flavobacteriales bacterium
AATCCAAACTATATCATAGGTATGCTTTACTTCGTACCCCAAAAAATCTAAAACAAACATTGTTCCACCCATCACAAACTTTAACAATATGTGATATATAAAATTCCAAATAGTTTGCAGTAAAGGCAGTTCATATACTAAGAAAGTGTCTACCAATAAGAAAGGAAAATATACAGCGGCAAATAGAAAAATAAAGCGGTTTATCTCTTTTAGCGATTTCATCAGTCAGTTGTTAAAAACCGTCCAAATATAAACTATTACCATTACGTTAAATGAGTAATTTTGTATTTAATGGAAAAAATGCGCATTGGTATAATCTTCGGCGGCAGCTCTAAGGAACGTGAGATATCTTTTGCCGGCGGACGCACCGTTTACGATAACTTAAACAAATCTCTTTTTGAGGCAATTCCCTTATTTGTAGACAGTTTCGGAAACTTCATACTGCTCAACTGGCAGTTTATTTACAAAGGCTCCATCCGCGATTTTTACCCTCCGGTATCAACAATCCGCAACCGAACTGAGGTGTTAAGTGCCGAAGAAAAAGAACTTTTTCAGCGCTTTCAGGTGTATGCCGAAAATTTGGAAAACCTGACCCAAGCCGAACAAAACGAAATATTTAACACCCTGGGCCGTAAGGTGGAAATAACCGAGCTACCCCAGTTGATGGACTTTGCCTTTTTGTGCCTGCACGGCCCTAATGGTGAAGACGGCCGTTTACAAGGCCTGCTTGAATATTTGAATGTACCCTACTCAGGCTCAGGCATACTACCTTCTGCCATTGGCATAAACAAAATTGTTCAGCGCAAGCTGATGGTAAACGCTGGCTTTAGCAGCCCAAAGTACATTACCGTTAGTAACGACGATTGGTTTGGACACAACACCGCCGAAGACATCTTCAAAAAGGCTAAAGAAGTTGTTGGTCTGCCTATGGTTATAAAATCGGCAACGCAGGGCTCCTCTATTGGGGTTACCATTTTGCACGACGATAACCTTGGTACCTTTACCAAAGCAGTAAACAAAAGCTTTTTCAGCCTAACCCTTACCGCTGCCGAATGGAACAAACTTAGTACCGACGGCAAAATAGAATGGTGCAAGCGCACTGCCGATATTCGCGAAGGAATTGCCCTGCCTGCCCGTGTAGCAGGCAAGGTGGTATATCATCCTGCCAAACTTTACACTCTTTTAGAGGCCGAATTTAAAGGCGGCGCCGAAGAAGTATTTATTGATGCTATTGATGGCGAAGCCGAAATAATTATTGAGGGTTTTATTGAGGGTAAAGAATTCTCGTGCATTGTGGTTGAAGGCGAAAATGGCCCTGTTGCCCTGCCCCCAACCGAGATACGCAAAGGTGGCGAGTTGTTCGACTACCGCAGCAAATACCTGCCGGGCTTATCGCGCAAAATTACGCCGATAGACCTGCCTGCAGAACAGATTCAAAAAATTGGCACCGAGTGCGAGCGCATGTACAAAGAGCTTCAGTTCTCTGTGTATGCCCGTATTGATGGTTTTATCAATAAAGCAGGCGATGTGTTCCTTAACGACCCGAACACTACTTCGGGTATGATGCCATCGTCTTTCTTCTTTCACCAGGCGGCAGAGATTGGCTTAAACCCATCGCAGTTTCTTACGTTTATTATCCGCACATCGCTGCGCCAGCGTATGCTGGATATGAAGTTTAATGGTAAAGCCGATAGCTTATTAGCTACTTTGGATTTAGCCATTGAAAAGAGCACCCAAACCGCACAGGAAAAAATTAAGATTGCTGTTGTGTTGGGTGGTTACTCATCAGAGCGCCACATATCGGTAGAGAGTGGAAGGAATATTTACGAGAAGCTATCATCGTCTACCAAATACAGCCCCGTGCCTGTGTTTTTAACCGGTAGTAATGATGAGCACATACTATACACCATACCGGTAAACATATTGCTTAAAGACAATGCCGATGATATTAAGGAGAAGATAGAGCATTACCACATTCACCCCGAGGTGCAACGTATAATGGAGAAATGCAAAGGCATTACCCAAAAGTACACGGGCAGTGCAGGTATGCAACCTCCACAACGCATTAACTACGATGAGCTTTCAAAATTGGTTGACGGGGTATTTATTGCCTTGCATGGCCGCCCCGGTGAGGATGGACAGCTACAGGTACAACTGGAAAAAGTAGGCCTGCCTTACAATGGCTCAGGACAAGAATCATCATCTATTACCATTGATAAATTTAAGACCAACCACATACTCCGCGAAAATGGCTTTAATGTAGCAGGGCACCGTTTGGTTTTTGAAGATGAGTGGAATACCAACCGCGAGGCTGTTGTTGCCGAAATTGAAAACGGCTTAGGCTACCCGCTTATTGCCAAACCCAACGACGATGGTTGCTCATCGGCAGTTAAGAAAATTAAAACCCGCGAAGAGCTGGAGGCATACGCGGTACTGGCTTTCCGTAAAATTGAGGCGTTAGACCCTGCCGCATCGGCAGTATTAAATATCAAGCCTAAAGAGGAGTTCCCCGCCAAGAATTACTTTTTGGTAGAAACCCTGATAAGCCGCAACGGA
>JBIPNX010000444.1:0-2554 GCA_044378145.1 Flavobacteriales bacterium
AGTTTTTGCTTGCCCTCTTCAAGCCCTTTGCTATTGCCCAGGTTTGTTTTGGCTTCAATAACGTGTATATCGGCCATTACCTGCACCATCGTATCAAAAGGCATATACTCGCCTTCCATATTAGATTGGGGGCTGCCACAGGCTGCTAAAAGCCACACAGCAACAAATAGTGCCTTGTATTTAATAGAGGAAAACTTCATTACCTGTTAAAAGTTAAACGCATACCACGGCTGCTTTCGTTAAACGTGCCGTTGTTATAAACGTGGTTGCCATTAACAAAAGTATGCTGCACGGCAGCTTTAAATGTATGCCCTTCAAACGGGCTCCAGCCGCACTTGTATAGCAGGTTGCTTTTATCAACCGTCCACGGGGCGTTAAGGTTTACCACAGCCAAATCGGCAAAGTAGCCTTCGCGGATAAAGCCACGCTTTTCTACTTCAAAAAGTATTGCCGGGTTATGGCTCATCTTCTCTGCAATGCGCTCTAAGGTTATTTTACCGGCATGGTAAAAGTCTAACATGGCATTTAAGGTATGCTGTATCAGCGGCCCACCCGATGGTGCATCTACATACGGTTTATTCTTCTCGTCTATAGTATGCGGTGCATGGTCGGTAGCAATAACATCAATTCGGTTATCAAGAACTGCAGCAAAAACAGCATCCCTATCGTAAGCACTTTTAATTGCCGGATTCCATTTAATGTAGCTTCCTTTTGTTTTATAATCTGCATCGCAAAACCACAGATGATGAATACAGGCTTCGGCAGTAATGCGTTTTTCTGCCAGCGGCTTATCGTTGCTAAATAAGTTGGTTTCTTCAGCTGTTGAAATGTGCAAAATATGTAATCGGGCATTATGCTTTACAGCTAGCTCAAACGCGTAAGTAGATGAGTTGTAACATGCCTCTCTACTTCTTATATATGGATGATACCATATAGGTACATTATCGCCATAAATACTACGAAAATGCTTTGCATTTTCCAATATCAACGGGTCAACCTCACAATGGGTGGTAATAATGGTTTTACTGTACTTAAAAATATTATTCAATGCTTCGGGGTCATCAACCAGCATATTGCCTGTAGAGGAACCCATAAATATCTTTATGCCGCAAACCTTGCGTGGGTCTATAGCGGTAACCTCATCAATATTACTATTGGTAGTCCCCATATAGAACGAGTAGTTAGCCAGCGACACCTCCGATGCACGGCTGTATTTCTGCTCCAGCAACTCATTAGTAACTGCACCGGGAACGGTATTGGGCATTTCCATATAACTGGTAACCCCACCGGCCACAGCGGCTTTAGCTTCAGTATACAACTCTCCTTTGTGGGTTAAACCCGGCTCGCGGAAGTGTACCTGATCATCAATCACCCCTGGGAAAACATGCAGCCCATCAAGGTTAAGCACCTCTTTAGCTTGCAAGCCCTGCAGGCCTTCTTCAACAGGAATTATCTTTTTAATCAATCCGCCCTCAATGGCAATATGGGCCTTGAAAACCTGCCCTTCGTTTACCACGTGGGCATTGGTTAAAACTATATCAGCAGTAATGGGTTGCACAGTTCAAATATTTTTAAAAATCGTAGTACTTGGCGGGTATCCAGGTTTTAATACCAAAATGTATCCAGGTGGTTTTAATATCAGGGCTGCCCGCTATTGTTTGCTTGCGCGATGTTACACCGGCTTCTAACCGTAAGCCATATACAGGGTTGATGATGTACGAGGCCATAAGGTCTATATACGTTACATTGTTTTTAACGCCCTGTCCTACCCTGTTTCCATACTCATTCTCATAGGTATTATAGGGCTTATATAAATTGCCACCGTAGTTGGTGCCGGTACTATCGGTTCCAAACAAGGTGAATGCCAATTGGGCCTGAAACCACCAGCGCTTGTATTTATAGCGCAAAAAGCTAACGCTCTCGGCAAAGTTTGCACCCAGCGGATGCGCCAATGGCTGGTTGTAATGCGCGTAGTTTTGTATGGTTTTAAAGTGGGTATAGCTATACGGCCTAACCCAATTGTATTCTGTTTGAAAGTTCAGGTTTTTTATACCGAACAAATCGAAGCTTTTAAAGCCCAGCTGAATGCCTTGCTTGTTGGCCCACCAACCGTCGCCCGAGCGTACTTCTTTCAGCAGAAACTCATCTAACATTATCTGTCCATACAACACCTGGTTCTTAACAAAGTTGTATTTTATGTTGAAGCCAATTACAACGTTATCAGGCGACCCAAGCGTATATTCTACCGGGCGGAAGAATATTAAAGGATTCAGGTAGTTGGCATCAAAGCCACGGTAATTACCCGAAGCGCTGTCGCGGTTTTCCCAGATAACAGACTCGAACAAGCCAATAGCAAGGCGCTTATGCGGAATGATATCGAAGTAATGGATAACGGCATTCTTCTTTGCATATACCTGGTTAGGCGCACTTACGCTGCGTATATCCTGAAACTGAGCAAACATAATGGAGTACTTAATGCGCCAGATGTTAGCCGTAAGCTTTAGGTATGGGTAGTTAAATGCATTGTCTGATAACAGCAGCGAGCGGTATCCAT
>JBIPNX010000445.1:0-2553 GCA_044378145.1 Flavobacteriales bacterium
TCAAGCCTTAGAATTTGTTCTTTTCCATCATCGCCGGTTTTAAAGACTTTAATCTTACCTGAGTTAACGCAAAATATGCCCTGCGGCCGTGTTCCCTCATTAAAAATAGTTTGCCCTTTCTTATACGAGCCACAGCTTTTCGCCACATCCAATACATCAAGGTCGGCATTATTTAAATCGCAAAAAACCGACTTATACCTTGCTTCGCAACTAGAACAATGTGGATGAATTATAGCCTTACTATTCATTACACCACAAAATTACACCATAAATACATTAAACCCCTACTAATTTTTTGCTGATTACCAGATTATTGATTTTTATTTTTTACAAATCTTCAAGAAAAGCAAATTATTATCAAACAACAGCACAATTGTATGTACAACTACCTGTTTAGGGCAGGTATCGCCACCAATGTATGATTTTTATAATTTTTGCCATTTTTTTTTAAAACAATTGTGAATATAACAATATGGCAAATGCAGCAGTGAAGCAAAGCTGTCGTTTTAAAATGACAAACAGGATATGAATTTATAAGAGCATACATACAAAAACAGCAATGTAATATTTTATTAACAACTGGTATTATAGCCTGTTGATACTATAAGCCTTACACCATACTTACCACGGCAACAAACCCTCTTCTTTTTGACCACATAGCAGCTGTATTGATTCTAATTTAGCTACACCCAATTAATCTCCGTTCTTTTCACCTCACTCTAAATGCATGCGGATTATGAAAAAATTACTACACGCAATGCGCTACACGGGCACTTTAATAGTGCTTGTTTTAACACTATCAGTTTCGCAAACCCAAGCGCAATTGGTGGTGAGCGCGCCTCCCGCAGGACCAAACTACACCGCACTTGTACAAAGCTTTTTTGTAGGCCAGGGCGTAACCGTTTCTAACGTTAGTTACACCGGTGCCGCACAAGCCATAGGATCGTTTACTAATGCCAATACTAATTTAAGTTTGGCAGGTGGTATTATTTTAACCACAGGTAACCGTACTATAGCTATAGGCCCAAACAATGCCGCGGGAGCAGGCAGTAACCTTAACCGCCCCGGTTTACCCGAACTGGATGCACAGGCAGGTGCCAACACTTTTGATGGTGCTGTTTTGCAATTTGATTTTGTAGCACAGTCGGCATCGGTTAGCTTTCAGTATATATGGGCATCGGAAGAATATCCGGAATATGTAAACGCAGGTTATAACGATGCGTTTTCGTTTTTTATAAGTGGCCCCGGTTTTGGCGGCCCTACCAATATTGCATTGGTACCTAATACTACTACCCCTATTACTATTGATAACGTAAATGCAAACTCATACTCTCAATACTATGTAAACAACGCCGGTGGCCAATATATTCAATACGATGGCTTTACTACTACCATGACTGCCACTGCCGCCGTTCAGCCTTGTCAAACCTATACCTTACGCATTTGTATTGCCGATGCGGGAGACCATATTTATGATTCTGCTGTGTTTTTAGGCCAAAACAGCCTATCTAGTAACTCGGTTACTGTTTCATCAAGCTCTGGCTACAACGGAAGTTCGAACGAAGCTTACGAAGGTTGTTTACCCGGTTATTTAAACTTTTCAATTCCTCAAGCACAATTAACTGATTATACTTTTAACTATGTGATAGGCGGCACTGCCCAAAACGGTGTAGACTACCAGGCTATTACAACATCGGTTACCATACCTGCAGGCCAAACATCGGCACAGGTAGTAATTAATGCTATTAATGATAACACCGCCGAAGGACAGGAAACTGTGGATATTACAGTAAACAACATGTGTACTGTATCTACCACTACTGTTTATATTAATGATGTAGCCCCATTAACTGTTAGCGCAGGAGCAGACCAACTGCAATGTGGCCCGCCAACGGCAGCTACTTTAACTGCAACCGCAAGTGGCGGACTAACTCCTTATACCTACTCCTGGAGCGATGGTGTAAGCAACCTGGGCAACACTGCCAGCATAACCAATACACCGGCAGCAACTACCACTTATACTGTAACTGTAAACGGTGCATGCCCCGGACAAACTGCTACCGACCAGGTTGTAGTAACTGTTAATCCTATTCCTACTTCAACTTATACTTTATCATCAGCAACTGTATGTAACGGCCAACCGTTAACTGCAACTTATAGTGGAAACGCCAACGTAGGCGCTACTTATAACTGGAGTGTAAACAATGGCGCTGCTATTAACGGAAGCGGACAAGGCCCTGTTACTATTAACTACCCCGGCCCCGGTACTTATGCTGTATCGTTAGCTGTTGTGCAAGGCGGATGTACATCTACCACAACTAATGCTACCGCCACTGTCTATCCACAACCTAACTCTCCATTTACAGCGCCAACTACTTTATGTACCGGTGTAAACGGCAACATTAACTTTACCGGCACTAGCATACCAGGCGCTACTTACACCTGGAACTTTAATGGTGGTGCTGTAGTATCGGGTAGCGGCTCAGGCCCCTACTCTGTAAACTGGGCTACCGCAGGCACTAAAACTGTTACTTTAACTGTAGCTGCTAATGG
>JBIPNX010000447.1:0-2551 GCA_044378145.1 Flavobacteriales bacterium
CCACGATTGTGTAGCAACCTACCGCAACAACAATGCTGACGGCCAGATTATTTGCGATATTTTAAAGTACGACGATTTGAAACGTGCTTTTGAACAAGCCAAACCCGATGTAGTAATAAACTCTACCAACCTTGCCGGAGGTGTAGATTTTTGCGAGAATAACCCCGAATTAGCAAAGGCATTCCATTGCCAGGCTAATAAAGATATGGCCAATTTGGCTAAGGAATACGGTGCCCGTATGGTACTAATATCTACCGACTATGTGTTTGATGGCACTAAGCCACCCTACAGCGAAGGCGATGCTACTAACCCCCTAAACGTATACGGTAAAGAAAAACTGTGTGCCGAGAATTATATATTGGAAACATTGGGCGATAAAGGCCTTGTTGCCCGCACTACCAACGTTTACGGTTGGGACCCGCATACCAAAACCCCTAACTTTTTAATCGGCATCTACCCTAAATTAAAAGCAGGCGAAAGTGTTAATGCACCCTCTTTCTTACTAGGTAATCCAACATTAGCCGAAGATTTAGCAGCTGCTATTGTTGACCTATGCGAAGCCGATGCTAGTGGTATTTACCACGTAGTTGGCCCCGATTATATTGACCGTTTTAGCTGGGCCAAACGCTATGCCGAAGTAATGGGCTTTAACCCTGCACAAATTACCGAAGTGCCTAGTCCACCTGCAGTATTGGTTCCACGCCCGTTTAAATCGCACTTGAGTATTAATAAGCTGAATGCTAAAGTTTCAACTAAAATGCGTGGAGTTGAAGAAGGTTTGCAGGCATTTAAAGAGGCTTCGTTGCAAAGTATTTAATGGAGAATATAAGGATAGCGCATGTTATACCCTCTTTAGCCAAAGGAGGTGCAGAAAGGCTTGCACTTGACATTTGTAATGCTCTAACCCAAGTTCCGGGTGTTGAAGTGAAATTAGTTGTCCTGTCAGATATAAACCATTTTAGTGCCTTAAGTAAAGAAATAGATATTAAGGTTATTCAAGCTAAATACACCCCATCTATAACAGGTAAAGACCTTGACGAAACAGCAAGTTTATGTGACTTTTTTGAAACCTATAAGCCGCACATAATACATACGCACTTATTTGAAGCTGAGTTTATTTGCAGGGCCACACAATACTTTAATGCTGCTTATGTAACCCATTGCCATTTTAATACATTCGAGTATAAAAAACCAACTCTGCAATCGTTTACCAATAAGCTTGCTTTTATACGGTATATTGACAGGAAGCTGATACTGTCTTTTGCAAAAAAAGCAAAAGCTAATTTATACTTAGCTGTTTCTAATAACACAAGAAAATACTTTATAGATAATTTACCCCGTTGGTTATCAAAAAATGTATTGCTTCTGCACAATGCAATTAATTATAATCTCTTTGCTAAAGCAGGGAATCCGCTTCCACCTGCAGATGAAATTATACTGGTTAGCATTGGGTCACTGAAGACATATAAAAATCAGAGGTATTTGATTTACGTTTTACAAACCCTTTTACAAAAAAGATATAGTGCCAAATTATATGTATTAGGAGATGGTCCCGAACGCGAAAACATATTAACCTTAGCAGATAAATTAAATTGCAGCAATAATTTAATCCTTACTGGTAATATTGATGCCGTTGAAGATTACCTTGATAAGTCACACATATATGTGCACTCTTCAACTATAGAGTCTTTTGGGTTGGTAATGGTTGAAGCTATGGCCTCAGGTTTACCTGTAATTGCATTAGATGGCCTGGGCAACCGCGATGTGAATGTTGAAGGCAAAACAGGTTATTTATTGCCTGCTGATGCAAGTCCTGAAGCATTTGCAGATAGGATTATCTCTATAGCATCAAACCCTGAACTCTACAAAGAGATGAGCGCCTACGCGAGGAACTTTGCTAAGGGTTTTGGTATTGAAGCGTATACCCAACGCTTAGTGGCTGAATATAAAAAGCTTTTGTAAGGAGATTACCTTTAGTGATTCCGTTGGTGGGTAAGTCAAACAAATTGAAAATGCAGTTTGAGATTACCTTCGATAGTAGGATTACTTTCTGGGATCAAGTTGGGTGGACCAGCATAAAAAATGAAAATGGGATTACCTGCGGTGATTCTTTCACTCCTATACTGAAGTAAACTTCAAACATAGTTCAAATAAAAAGCACCCCAGATTACAGGGTTGCTTTCATCTTATATTTGCGGAGAGGGCGGGATTCGAACCCGCGATACCCTTACGGGTATACAAACTTTCCAGGCTTGCTCCTTCAACCACTCGGACACCTCTCCTGTTTGCGGGTGCAAATATGCTGCAAAACATTGTAAAAACACCCCCTAATATTGCCGAAACCAATAATATTAGGTTATTCCGATTATTAGTTCTACCTTTGTATTCTTCTTTTTTGAATATTGTTTTATAATGCTTTTTTGTAATACCCATTTTTACATTCAGGTTTATTTACATCTTCTTAAAAAGTAGCCCGAGCCGGGTAGCACGCAGTTACTCAAGCTCACTTTTTTAAAAACTGAATAGTAAAAATGACATTTTCTGATTTAAA
>JBIPNX010000446.1:0-2551 GCA_044378145.1 Flavobacteriales bacterium
TTTTGATTTTTTGTCTCCTTTACCCATAGTAGTGTTGTTTTTTAATACGAATTAAAAGTTTGACAGTAAGAGCAAATCTAAAAATTAACTGTTTAATAACGAAGCTTTAAAGTACTTTTCTAACAATAGGGGTTTATGTACGCTATTCCAGGCCCATTGCAGCAATATATCCAGCCTTTCCTCCTCAGGCAATTGCCAGTCAATGTTTGAACTTCGGATTTTATGCACAAAATGTTGCATAAAAAGGGCCGCGGTAACTGATATGTTAAAACTCTCTGTAAATCCATAAATAGGTATTGCCACATAATCATCAGCATTATCAAAGGCATACTTACTTAGACCAAATTTTTCAGTACCAAATACCAGGGCCGTTTTTTGCTCTAAAGGCAGATTGTAAATAGTATGCCCCTTAGCGTGAGGCGATGTAGCCACAATACGGTAGCCCTTGTCCTTTAAAGCCTTATAACAGTCGGCGGTGTTATCCTCTCCATTGCGGTATTTGTGCGAGGTAAGCCATTGGGGTGCTCCGCGGGCAACATCTCGGTTTACACTGTACTTATTGCGTATTTCAATTACGTGTATATCCTGTATGCCAAAACAATCGGCAGAGCGTAGCACCGCACTGGCATTTTGTGTTTGGAATATATCTTCCATCACTAAGGTCAAATGCCGCGTACGGTTATTTATAACGTCGTTAAACCGGGCTTGTTTGGGTTCGCTTATGTATTGGTTTAAAAATGCTAAAAACTGCTGTTTAGTAGCTGTATCGGTAAAACTGTGCATATCACAAATATAGTGCGTAGTGGATAGTGATTAGTGGGCAGAAATAAAACTAATCACTACTCAGCATACACTAATCACTGTTTAATGACTAAAAGGCCTTTTCTTAATCATTCCCCCTTTTGTGTCCTTTATGCTATTGGTTATAACAAAGGCCGATGGGTCTATCTTTTCAATTTCGGTGTTAAGGCGGGCTGTTTCCAAACGGGTTACAACAGCATATATAATTTCAATATTCTGGCGTTGCTGATCCTTTTTACCATAGCCGCCTTTGCCTTGGTAAACAGTAACACCACGCCCCAATTTATCAATAATCATCGTACGGATTTCTTCGTGCTTATGAGATATGATTGTAACGCCTGTATACTCTTCAATACCCTCGATAATCAGCGTAACAGTTTTAGATGCTGCCATATAGGTTAAGATTGAATACAAAGCTTCTTCGCGCCCTATTAAATACGCAGCAACCGAGAATATTGCTATGTTGAAGAGCAAAATAATATCACCAATACTTAGTCCAAGTTTCTTACTCAGATAGATGGCTGTTACCTCTGTGCCATCCAGCACCGCACCTGCACGCATGGCCAGGCCAATACCTGCACCAAGAAAGAACCCTCCAAAAACAGATACAAGCAATTTATCATCTGTAATAATGGGGTAAGGAATTATATGCACCACAATAGCCAGGCCAGCAATAGCTAGAACACTTTTTATAAAGAATTTACGCCCAATTTGCCAGTAACCCAGTACAACAAAAGGAATGTTAATCAGAATAAGCAATAAAGATAATGAGATACCCGTTTTATGTTCGATTAGAAGTGAAATACCGGTAACACCACCATCAATAAAATTACTTGGCAATAAAAAGCTTTTTAACCCAAAACTTGCCGATGCAACACCCAGAACAAGCAACAGCAAATCGCCAAAAAATTGCCTTACAACTATTCGGCGGTTATACTTACGTTTACCCACACTGTATTTGCTTGCTGCCTTATTGTCCTTTCCCATATAGTGGCAATATAAATAAAAAAGCCCGGCATCTTAGATTCCGGGCTTCAACTTAGTAAATAAACATCTATGATAAAGGCTTATTGTATCTCGGTATAAAAAAACACTTCTACATCCGTTTCACCCAAAGCAATATCACCTGTTTTTATGCCGGGTTGGTGTTTAAGCACAACAGTAGTATTACCTGTAGAAGCTCCAGCTGTTTTCCATTTAGTTTGGATGCCAACCGGTAGGTTATTGTTATCTAAATCGGTGGCTACAATGCTAATATTTGCTGTAGATGAATAGCCAAAAAGGTGGTCTTCTTTTTCTTCTTCAACCTCTAGCGTAATATCCTCGGCAGGGCTAACACTTTCGTTTAACAATTGTGCAGTAACCCAATAGGTTTTATTTGGTTGCAGGGCAATACTATCGTACGTTGTTGGGGTGTTTCCACCTGGCCCGTCAGGGTCGGCAAAGGTTACGGTAAATGTGTTGGCAGTGTTAGCACTATCAGTAAAAGTAAGCTTAAGGGTGGTTATTAATTCTTCGGGGTTTTCAGGCTCGGGATTGTTGTCTTTGCAAGCGCTAAAGCCGGTTGCTAATACCAATGCTAAAAAACCTAAAAATAATTTTTTGAATGATGTTTTCATTGTAATTGTAGTTTATCGTTAATTAATAATCGCTGCTACCAAATGGTATATGCAGCTTAATTGAAAAATTGCGTCCCATAGCATCAGTAAAATACCTGAAACGGTCTAAATAATCGCGGTAACTGGTGTTT
>JBIPNX010000450.1:0-2550 GCA_044378145.1 Flavobacteriales bacterium
ATGCTTTTCGGCTCGTTGGGTATTGTGCCTTTGTTGCTGTTCCCGTATTACTGGTCTATGGGTGTTGACTTTCTTCCGTTACGGATAGTTAACTATGCCTTTATTGCCTTTAGTATACTATACATACCGGCTTTGTTTATTTATTACAAACCGTATTTCAGCATGCGCTGGCAACAGCCCAAAGTTAAATTGGCTATTGTAGTGGTAACTTTTGTATTCATTGGCCTGCGCTCTAACCTGCGCTATGCTGTTACCGATTTAGCCAATATTAAAACCTATAAACATGAGGTTGTTTTGCGATATAAAACATTGGAAGAAAATAAGGGTAACGATGTAGAATTTAAATCATTAGAATATTACCCTAATACAATCCTTCACACCGATTTAGATAATAATTCCGGCCATTGGTATAACCGTAGTTTGGCCAAATACTATGGGGTAAAAAGTATTAGCTTAAAGAAATAATTACTTCGATTTTTTAGCCTCCTCTTTAGCTTGGGTAGTATCCTTTGCGGCAGCTGTGGTAGTATCGTTTAAAAAATCATCAGCTGCATTGGCAATAGAATCACTTTCTTTTTTTGCTTTCGCGTCTTCTTCGGCTGTAGGTTTGCTGCTGCTGTTGCAGGCAAATGCTAAGGCTATAAGAGGTATAAAAAGTAACTTTTTCATGTTATTGCTTATTACAGTTTTTACAAGTACCTGTAGCCAGGTAATTCATATCGGTAAACGAGTAGCCTTGGGGTAAGGTTATGTTAGGCACACTGATATTCTCTAAGCAAAAAGTTTGCCCGCATTTAGCGCAGTTAAAGTGCACATGGCTATGGTGGTGGGCTTCCTCGCTGCATGAATCTTTACATAAAGCATAACGCACAACTCCATTCTCAGCCGGTATTTTATGCACCAATCCCTTTTCTACAAACGATGTTAAGGTGCGGTAAATGGTAACACGGTCAAAATCGCCCACCAGAATTTGCTCAATATCAGAGTGGCTAAGGGCATGCGGCTTACCCATAAACAACCCAAGCACCTGTTGGCGTATTGGGGTTATGCGCAACTTATGGTTTTCCAGTAATGTTGTGCCGTTGCTATGGGTGTGCTTTTTCATTCAATTACAAAATTATAAAAATTTACGGTCTATTTGCAACAATGTTGCAAATAATTTGTACTTTTGTTTCAGTAATCTAAAAATGCAGGATACCACAACTTCATACAAACAATCTACCCGCTTAGACACCGCCGGCTTTATAGCCTCGTTTATCTGTGCGGTGCATTGTGCGTTTATGCCGTTGTTACTGGCATCGTTGCCTCTGACAGGCCTTGCGTTTCTTGCCAATCCTTTATTTGAAGCCATTATAATCGCTATCAGCTTTGGCATTGCGTCTATTTCGTTATTCCGTGGTTACTTTAGCTACCACCGCAAGGCAATCGCTTTGGTAATTTGTATTACTGGTTTCTCTCTGATAGCCTTTGGCACCTTTACCAACCTGGCCCATAGCTATTTGTTACACGCGTTTGGTGCGCTGTTTATCGCCGGTTCGCACATAGTAAACCATTTTTTAACCCGTGCAGCCCTTTTGCGTAAGTAGGCTACAGGCTTAAGCCCTTTCTTTTCTATATTTGGCATAAATATGTTACTTCATGCCACGTAGGTTTCCAAGGTTTATTCTTATTGCTGTTTTATTGCTGTCTTTTACTTGTGTATATGCACAGCAACCAAGATATTCTACCGAGTCGGAAGTTGGGCGAGTACCTTGTTTTGATACTATAAAACTGTTCGGAATTAAAACCATACAAGATGTAAACCGTATAATGCCTACCTGGGTTCCGGTAGCAGGCAAAGACACTGTGGTTGTATTAGAGGGATTGATTAAAAGCGGGGTTGATAAATTTGGCATAAACAATGGTCCTATTGTCAGCTACGAAGATTTGCCCCTGTTTCATTACACACACGATATGTGTTTCAATATCACTCCTGATTCTGCCTTTCAACACATGTTAGCCTATCAGGTATTTACAGGAACAGAAACCCATATTGTAGAAGATATGGATAAGACGAGAACTCCCGGCGATACCACCCGCCAGCGCGATGTGCATGTGGAGTGGGAGAGTGGCCTTGGACAAAGCAACCCGGGAAACCCATGTGCTGTGCTAAACAGGCAGGGCAAAAGCTGTGGCTTTTCTACTACAGGGCATGAGCGTGGCGACTATATCTGGAACTGGCCTACTACCGGTGATTGGGTGCATGTTGAGGGCCTTTGGATTTGGGACCGCGGCCACCCACCTGCCGAAGCCGAGATACACCCTATACGCTTTATGGCTATACAGCGCCAATTGCCCGCTAAGGTTAAAGACCTTAATAAATATGCTACTGAAGTAAATATTTATGCCAGCGGTAATGGTGGTGCTTTTTACAACAACCTGCCTAACCAGCCTCCGTTTGTTAACCGGGTTAAAATGGCAGGGCGTACCTATAATTTCACAGTTAAAAATACATTACCTAAACCGTCGTCTTCGGCTAAGTTATTGGCAAGGCTTACCAGTGAAAATGGT
>JBIPNX010000449.1:0-2550 GCA_044378145.1 Flavobacteriales bacterium
CTAAATGTTCTGTACCAATTGCATAGTATATGCCGGCAAAAATAAAATTCATCAATGCCTAGAATACAATTATTAGCATGATGAATTTTGAAACCTTCATGGTTATGAGGTCGTGATAAATACTGGCATGCTTAAAAAAAGGCAGGCCACGCTTTGTTACGTTAAAGCTACCATCCCTGTTTATATACCGGTCGTTGTCTCCAACAACGCGGGTGCCAAAGCCCAGCTCTTTAGAGTCGCGGTTGCGCAGGTTATTCAACTTCATAATTACTTGTTAGGTACTATTAATGAACTTAAAGGTACAATGTTTACCCCTTTAAAATAAAAAGAGATAATTTGTTTATAGTAATAGCCTTTTCTTGTCATAACAGATGCACCCTCCTGGCAAAGGCCAACACCATGCCCGTAGCCTTTTCCGCAAAGTATAATATCGTTGCCTGATTTTGATACAGAGAAAAATGTAGAGCGTAGTTTTAAATCGGTACGCATTTGTCGCAATGGTATTTTTTTAGTCTTCGATATAAAGTACAGCATGCGCGATGGTTGGTCGAATTGAAAAATCAGTGTGTCTTTATCGGTTAGTTTAACATCGGCAATACCCATAAAATACTTTGTCCACTCATCTGCCTTAATGCATTTTTCCCAATAAGCACCCGGGCTGCGCAAACAAAACGAATCGGTAACAGAACGTAAATAGGGTACAGGGTGGTTCCAAACATCTTCGCTGTTAACTGTTTGCCCACCGCAATTAGCGTGGAAGGCTGCATCAATAATTTTGTTGTTGTAAACAATTACCTCTCCGCGTGTTAAGGCAACTGCACTGTCTATTGCATTGTTGGGTTTACCGTGGCCGTTGTAAACCTGGCAATGCACTTTATCGCATAAGTTAAAAAAATCGGCCTTGTGCTTACCCATATTAGTAAGGGCATACGTGCGCGATATGGTAGCCTGTACTTTATATAATTCAAGCGTATGGTCTTTACCAACTTCGGCATGCAATACATCATCAACATACTGTTCAAGCAATACATAGTTTACCAGTTTTACTTTGCCTGCATTGGCGGCAATTCTTAAGCTACCATCGTACACAGGAGTTTGTTTTACAACAGGGGTTTCTATTCTAAATGCAGCCGTTGTATCAATTGCCTGCAGCGTGTAATAGCTCGATGAATTACTATTGCTATCGCTTTTTAATACCAGTTTCCAGTCTTTAACTGTAAAGGTTAATTTGTCATCTGCGGTTAATAGTTTTAGCGTATCGTTTTTATCATTCAATAAAAAATAACGGCCGCTAAAGGTTTTTATATCAATGGTTTTTATAACCTTATCGCCATGCAGGCCAATAGCCAGTTGCGGGTTGGCATTAGTAATTTGCCCAAATGTAATTGTGGGTAGTGCAATAAAAAATATAAAGAGGATTCGATTCATTACTTATTAAGATAATCAACAATAATACCAGCCGCGCGTGCCGAGGCTCCAATACCACCCAGTTTTTCTTTCAATTCATCATAATCTGTCAACATGCGCTTGCGGTTTTCTTCGTTTAAGATAATAGCATCTAACTCCTTTTGGAGGTTGTGGGTGGTTAATTCATTTTGAATAAGCTCTTTTACTGCCGGCCTGTCTAATATCAGATTTACCAGGGCTATGTACTTAACTTTTATTAGTTGCTTAGCCAGTTGGTACGACACCCAACTGCCTTTGTAGCATACAACCTGTGGTGTTCCTAACAAAGCAGTTTCAAGCGTTGCCGTGCCCGATGTTACCATGGCTGCAGTTGCATTGGTAATAACATCATACGTTTTACCACTAACTAAGCGTGCGCCTGTGTCTTTTAGTAACGGTGTGTAAAATGCTTCAGTTTGGCCGGGAGCTCCTGCTACCACGAAATCAAATTGCGGAAAGTAATGCATAGCGCTAAGCATTATGGGCAACATCTTTTCAATTTCCTGATTACGGCTACCGGGCAGCAATGCTATGTATAGTTTTTCGGGCCTGTTTGGCAATGGCCTTTCAGCAATGGCGTCTAATAAAGGGTGCCCTACAAAATGTACCTTGTAGTTAAAGCGTTGGTAAAACTCTTCTTCAAACGGTAGTATCACCAGCATTAAATCAACATCGCGTTTTATCTGGTGTACGCGCGATTGTTTCCACGCCCATATTTGTGGTGATATATAATAGATAACCTTTATGCCTTGTTTTTTAGCCCACTCGGCTATGCGCAGGTTGAAGCCCGGGTAATCTACCAGTATAATGGCATCGGGTTTATAAGCCAGGATATCCTGCTTGCAATAGCTAATGTTGTTTAGGATAGTGCGCAGGTTCATGGTTACTTCTATAAAGCCCATAAACGCCAACTCGCGGTAATGCTTAACAATTTCGACACCCTGTTGCTGCATTAAATCGCCACCCCAGGCGCGGAATTGCGCCCCGGTATCACGTTCTTTTATCCTTTTTATCAGGTTGGCAGCATGCAAATCGCCAGATGCCTCCCCGGCTACAACATAGTACTTCATTCAATCTTAAAATTAATTAACCCGGTAACAGGTT
>JBIPNX010000448.1:0-2550 GCA_044378145.1 Flavobacteriales bacterium
TGCTGGTATAAACAGAGTTACCTACCCAGTAGCGGTCAACACTATCTGTCTGGGCAAACATACTCCTAACATCGCCTATATTAAATATAAAGGTAAGCGATACCACTACGGTAAAGAAAGCAAAAACCGAGGCGGCGATAACCAGCCTGGCTTTCATCTTCATTTGTTGCTTTACCTTCTGACGTTGGAGAAGCTTAAATTTCATAGCTCTAAATTTTGTTAATGTGGTTGGTTTATTAACTGAGGTAAAAGTATTTGGGCTGTATGGGGCTACAACTCAATAGTATTACAATGCAATACCTGTGTAAGAAATACACCTAAAAAAGTAGCGGGCAAAACTGCTGTTTTACCCGCTACCGTTGACTAACACAAAAAACAATTATATGAACTACTATAAAAAACAATGTAAGTAGGGCTGCATATTTGGCATATTTATATGCTATTTACATCCTTTTAGCCCTTCATTTTCTGAGGCTAAAAATTAAAATGCCTACTGTTTATCATTTTCGTACGACTCGATAACTCGTTTTAACTCTTTAAGATAATTACCAAAGGCGAGCTTGTTTAACCACTTAGCCAGAAAGTGGCTTAGAGGGGTTAAAACCACTATACAACCGGCTAAAAGCAACATTACTGTTAAAACTTTATCGGGCTGATTAGCTATATTATTAATTGCCCCGCTAATGGATACCCCTGCAAAAAAACCTGCTGCTACGGATATTGGATAAATAAAGATAAATACGCGTTCTTCAAGCTTTATTGCGGTACTTATTAAGTTATGTGTAGTTTTTAAATTCTCTAGAACAGGGAGGTTTTCTTTTACACTCTTCTTTAATTTACTATTTAAATTAAGGCTAATGTATAACGACCATAAATTGGCAATAAATACAAGCCCCATAAGCAGCTGTATGATAATTTCATTAAAATAGAATACAGCAAAAAGCCATACAGGCGCAATAGCAAGGGTAAAAACAATACGTAAATTCCATTGCCTTTTTAATTTTTGTAACGGCATAGCCGAGTCGGCCTTAAGGTCGGCTTCGGTATATGCTTTACCGGTAGAGCCCTGCAATGCTTTTTGCAAGGCATCCCACTCGTTATCAAACCCTGTTAGCTTCATTTCGTACTTTTTCTGTTAGCGTTTGTTTTATGCGGTGCAATTTAACAGCCGCATTATTTTTAGATATGCCTATTATCTCTGCAATCTCTTCGTTAGCATATCCGTCTAAATGCAAAATAATAATTGAACGTTCGGCAGGTGGTAATTGCTTTACGGCTAAGTATAAAAGTTCAGCCCCGTGGTGTACCTCGTTATTGTTGCTCAATGGTTTTATGTCATCAATATCAACGGTTACCATGCGCTTGCTCTTGCGGTGAAAAACAAGAGCTGTATTAAGACATACACGGTACAACCAGGTTGAGAATTTAGAGCGATTTTCAAAGCTTTCGTAAGAACGCCATGCCTGCAGCAGTATCTCCTGGCGCAGGTCTTGCCTGTCGTCAAAATTGTCGGCATACAGGTTTACTATCTTATTGATAATACCTGTGTGTTCTTCTATTTGCTCTAAAAAGCGTGTCTTCATTAAGCGCCTGCCCTATTTACTATCTATTATTGGTGTTACTGTATATCCTGCTTTGCGCAACTGGTAAACAAGGCCAACAGGACCTGCCAGGTGCAATGCGCCAACGGCAATAAACTGCGATTTTTCTTTCATTAACGCCGGAAGCTTTTTCATCCAGGCATTGTTACGGTCGTCAAGCAGGCGTTTCATATCACCTATAAATTCTTTATTATCAGCAGATACAGCCCATAGGCCGGCTAGGTCCTGAGCAAAATACAAATCAACTATTTTGCTTGTAACCGTGTCAGCCTCGTCAATTTTGCCAATGTATTTTTTCAGGTCAACTACCTGCTCATCTATAGGTTTTCCTACTAAAATATCAACCTGCTCCTGTAAAGATTCAAGCCCTGTTACTGTTTTATTTTTAGCACGAGCCTCATTTATGAAATACATATCCATAGCAGTGCCTTTGTACTTATCTATTTTAGCTTTAACATCAGCAGGCATTGCTGCTGCAAGCACTGTGGCAATAGCGGCAGGCTTCATATTATCAAACAATGCAATACCAAAGCCCATAACTTCTGTAAGCTTACCATCCAGTTTATCCAGCTCTTCTTTTGTAAATAGCTCCGATAGTTTTTTGCCATCCATTAACATTGATTGCTGCACAACCAAGACATCTGTAGGTTGCAAATCAACTTCAACCACAAGGCCCTTAGCTTTATTAAAGCTCTCGGCTACCTTGGGCATATCATTTAAAAAATCGCTATTAAGTAAATGGAAGGTACCAAAAAGGTAGCTGGGCTTTTTAAGACCATTGCCCGACACTTCATACAACAAGCCTTTAGCAGGCTCGTCTTGCGCATATGTTTTAGTAACAAACCCGCCAATAAGCAGGGCAATAAAAAGGGAAACTGTTTTAATAAAATTATTCATAGCGAGTGTTTACTACAGCATTAGTATTACACTAAGCTATAAAATTACATCT
>JBIPNX010000451.1:0-2548 GCA_044378145.1 Flavobacteriales bacterium
CAGGCATACTGGGCAGCAACCTCATCACCATGAATGCCTCCATCCAACACCATTACAGGCCCCTTTTGCTTGCCGTAGTAAACATATACAGGAGTATTTACTGTATTGTTGCCAAGGTAAAATATAGTATCGGGTGGCAAACCTGTACCCCCTAAAACGGAATATGCACAGCCTAAGGCCATGCATATTACCAATAGTATTTTATGTTTAATCAATTTAAACTGATAGTATACTACCCGAAATTATTGCATCGTCTGTAGGATTAACACACATTACAGGTATTTGAGCATCGTTAGCAACAATACGTTGGTCGTCAGGACCCATAACATAAGAAGCTATATCATCGCGACCTGCCTGCGTCATAATCACAATAAGGTCGGCATGCTTACTCGATGCAAAACGTATTACCTGACGGGCATAATCGCCACCTTCATCATCGTGAGTAACGGTATAATCTGTAATGCCATTTTTACGAAGAAACCCTTCGGCAAAGGCTTGATTGTTACGTACATTTTTTGCCAAAAATTCGTCTTTTTCTTCTTTAACAAACAGGTGGAATGTAGCACCAAAATGTTTGCCCAAATAAACCGCCCAAGGCAGTTTAGCCTTAGTTTCAACCGTTAGGTCTAGTGGTAACACAATGTTTTTGAAACCATGCGCCGGTATAGGTTTTTGCTGAACCACCACAAATGGCGCACTAGAACTTGAAATAACCTTGATAGCACGGCTACCGGTAATAAATTGCAACCCTTTAACACCGTGCGTGCCCATTACTACCAGGTTAGAATCTAACTCATCGGCAGTTTCGCCAATGGTTTCAAAAATACTGCCGCGCTTAATTAAGGGGGTTACCTTAATATTATGGTGCTTGTGCGTAATACCATCAGCTATGGCTTGCAATTTAGTCATAGACTCTTGCTCATCTCGCTCTACGCTGCTTTTAGATTCCAACAAGCCACTTTCTACAATATGCAACAAGAAAATCTCGTTATGAAAAAGCTTTGATAGCTCAACAGCATATTTAACGGCATTATCTGCAACCGACGAAAAGTCGTGTGGCACTAAAATGATACTTCTTTTTTTCTCGCTCATGGTTTTTCAAAAAGGTTTGGCAAATCTATGTTATTTCTTTAAAAATTTAAGGGCTAGTGATGAATTTGATGCGCTATCATTCAATCTAACTATGTATAAGCCTGTTGAAAGCGCATCGGTATTAAAGTTGTTTACGCCCATTGCTGCATTTCCGCTCATTACTAAACGACCCATAGCATCAAATATTTGCAGGGTGTATGCTTTATTACCGGTGTTGTAAATTACCAGCTCTCCCTCTACCGGGTTTGGCGCTAAGGTTATGCCATTGTCTTTAGCATCTTCTGTTAACCCTACTGTGCAGCTTACCAGGTTAATGTTTGCATATGTACCCGACACGCCTATATTACCAATGTATTCAATAGCGGCGCTCCAGTTGGCAGGGTTGCTGTTGTCTGATGCGGCATCGCAAAGTGTAATAGAAGCACCATCGCCGGCGGCACCTAAAGGCCATGGGGCAACGTTGCTATAGGTTAACGAGTCAATAACATCGCCTTCGGTGTTTTCAATTTGCAGGTGTTCGCCGGTGTTGCTAAGGTTGCCACCAAACTGGTCTGAGTTGAAACTGAAGAAATTATCTGCGGTTGATGCGTCGAACGACAGGTACATAAACTCGCCCGGAGCAATAGTATCTGATGGGAATGTATAGGTTACGCCCGATGTAAATGTATAACCGCCAACATAAGCCGGAGTGTTGCCACGGTTGTAAAGCTCAATAAACTCATAATCGTCAGAGCTTGGGTTGTCATACATAATCTCTGTAATCTGCAAATCTGCTATGGTATTGTTAAATATAAAGCTGAACGATTGTGGCTGCACCATGGCGGTGTTAGCCAAATCTTCAACGTTAGCAATGGTTAGTGTATACTCTATACCGTTTGCCAATGGCTGCGCAAGGGTAAGGGTAACTGTAGTTTGAGGCACATCGCGCGTTGCGGTGTTAATTTGCCCCAGACCGGTGAAGTTAGCAACGTTTTCGGCAGTGGTATTTACTGCTTCGTTAAACAACACAGTAACCGTGGTTGGGCTTGTAGCCGTAACCGACGCAACTATAGGAGGCGATGTTGCCGCGCAACCTGCACCCGGGGTGCCATATATCTGTAGGCCATTAATTAACTGGTTGCCTGTTGGAGTGGTAGAAATAGCCCAATTAGAGCCTATTGAGTTATCAGTTTGAAAATCGCAAAACTCAATAGACGGACCGCCACCGTTTGGCGATGGTGGGCCTTGTGGCCATGGCGCACTTGCACTGCGGTAAGGCACATAGTCTATCAGGTTATTAAAGCTATCGTAAAGGCGCAGGGTATCGCCACCACTGTTATTAAGCGCCTGGGCATAATCGTATGCTGAGAAACCGTAGACAGCTAAAAACGCTGCCGAGTCGGTAGCAACACAAATATACTGTCCGGGGCCAATAGTAATGTTAGGGAAAGTAAAGTCAATGCCTGTAGCAAGTTTC
>JBIPNX010000452.1:0-2546 GCA_044378145.1 Flavobacteriales bacterium
AGTTTGCACGATGGGGCCACCACTACAAGGGCGCCGCTAGAATAAGTTGCCGTGCCGTTTTGGCTCCAGCCTTGGGGCGGGTTACCTGCAAAGTCCCAAGTTGTTGGAACGGGCGCTTGGGCACCTGCCGCAAAAGGTAGCAGTGCTAAAGCCAATAGTTTAATTAGTTTCATATTAAAAAAATTTAAGCCTGTAAAGGTAGCAAAACTATGTTAACAAAGGTTACCTTGTTTTTAACACTGGGTTACCAAAATACCCTTATGCAAACGTTGTAAATCTGCCCTTCAGACTTTTTTGCAGTAAACACTATTTGTTTAGCTTTGTTGCTTTATAAAACAGACTAAAACAATGATTAAGATATTAGCCAACGATGGCATAGATGCCGAAGGCAAAAAACTATTGGAAGATGCGGGCTTTTTAGTGGCCGATTTTAAGGTTCAACAAGACGAACTTGCAAAAGTAATTAATGAGCAAAATTTTAATGGGCTTATTGTGCGCAGCGCAACCAAGGTTAAAAAAGATGTGATAGATGCCTGCCCGGGGCTTAAATTGGTAGGTCGCGCCGGTGTGGGTATGGATAATATTGATGTGGAATATGCCAAAAGCAAAGGCATTACGGTTGTAAATACACCCGAAGCCAGCAGCCAGAGCGTTGCCGAGCTGGTGTTTGCACACCTGTTTGGCCTGGTGCGAGGCCTGCACCGCCTAAACCGCAAAATGCCAACCATGGGTGCTACCCATTTTAACGAGCTGAAAAAGAATTTCTCTAACGGAAGTGAACTTAAGGGCAAAACCCTGGGTGTTATCGGCTTTGGCCGCATTGGCCAGGCAGTAGCTAAAATAGCAGTAGGCTGTGGTATGCGTGTAGTGGCTTTCGACCCTTATATAAAAGAGGCTGATTTGGTTATCGATTTTCTTCAAACCAAAAGCACCGTTACCATACCTGTTAAAACCACTACGCTGGAAGACCTTTTAGCGCAGTCAGACTTTATTACCCTGCACGTATCGTTTGCAGAAGGTTCGCCTGCTATTATTGGCAGCAAAGAGTTTAAGCAGATGAAAAATGGCGTTGGTATTGTTAACGCATCGCGCGGCGGTGTAATTAACGAGGCTGATTTGCTTGATGCATTGGAAAACGGTAAAGTAGCCTTCGCAGGCCTTGATGTTTTTGAGAACGAGCCAACACCTAATGCAGATATATTAAAGAGCAACAAATTGTCCTTTTCTCCGCACATTGGTGCATCAACCGCCGAAGCGCAACAACGCATAGGCATAGAAATGGCACAACGTGTGCTGGCCTTTTTTCGCAATAAATAATAACGGTATGGATATTAAGCCTTTTGGCGCTTTTTTGCCTGCTACACATCTTGCACAGCAGGTGGTATCTAAACCGTTTGATTTTTATACGCATGAGCAGCTGGACGAAATCCTGCAGCACAACCACCATTCGTTCCTTAACATTGTTAAACCCGATTACAGGAATACAGATAAGGCAGAGGTAAACAGTGAGCAGCTTTTTGCCCGCAGCCGTGGCCGCTTTTTAGACTTTGTAAACGACAGTATTTACAGCCATTTAGATGGCGAGGCTTATTTTATCTATCGCCAAACTGTAGGTGCGCAAAGTGCTACTGGGTTGATAGTAGGAGCATCGGTAAATGATTATAAGCGTGGTCTTATTAAGATACACGAGCAAACCATTGAGCGTAAAGAGGTGGTGCTAAAAAACTACTTACGGTCGGTAAAAATTAATGCTGAGCCTGTATTGCTCACGTACCCATCTAAAGCAGAACTATCAGCCCGCATTGATTATATTGCTGATACTACTGCTCCTTATTGCGAGGTTGCTGTTGATGGGGTACACCACCAGTTATGGTTAGTACAAAGTGAAGAGGATAAAAATTTCTTCACCTCTCAATTTGCACTATTTGATGAGGTTTTTGTAGCTGATGGCCACCATAGGCTTGCTTCGTCGGCTTTGCTGTACGATGAATTTGCAGCCAATAACCCCGGTAGCGATAAGCTACCAAACTACGCCCGTTTTATGGCAGCTTTGTATGCCGATGACCAATTGGGTTTATTTGAGTTTAACCGCCTGGTAAAAGACCTTAACGGTTATACCGAAGAGGAATTTATTGCTGAGCTGGAAAAGACATTTGATGTCCGCAAAGTAGGGGCAGAGCCTGTTAAGCCTGCCAACCCGCACGAGTTTACAGTGTACCTGCACAACACCTGGTTTTACCTAACCCTGTTGCCTCAGTTTAAAGAACAGTATTTGGCTGATAACCCGTTAGATGCAGAGCTTTTGACGGAGCTAATATTAAAGCCCATACTTAACATAAGCGACCTGCGTGCCGATAAACGCGTTGCTTTTACCAGCGGCGTGCAAGGCTTGGAAGCTGTAGCCAAGCGTGTTGATAGCGGGCGCTTTGTGGCAGCCTTTGTGTTGCACCCTGTGCATATAGACCAGTTTTACGATATATCGCGCTCGGGTAAAACCATGCCGCCTAAGAGTACCTGGTTTGAGCCCAAACTATTAAATGGACTGG
>JBIPNX010000051.1:0-9319 GCA_044378145.1 Flavobacteriales bacterium
TTCTACATTGGCGTAAAAGCCGGTTAACCGCCACCAACGAACAAGGCTGTAAACGGTATCGGCAATAAAGGCACGGTCGCGCGAGCCACGGCGCGGGTCGGCAGCCAGGGTGCGCTCTATAACCTTATCGGCATAGCGGTTTTCTATAAAAATCTCAGCTAATGCCTCAACAACAGCTATTACTAAATTGCGGTGTAACTTATCGTGCACTTAAAAAATATTAGGTGGCAAATATACAAATGATTACCCCCACCCTAACCCTCCCCCTTGAAGGGGAGGGGATAAAATTGTATCTTTGTATAGAAAGGATTTTTATATGCCCGCGCCATTAGCCGAAAGGCTCCGCCCCCACACATTTGATGAATACTTAGGCCAGAAACATTTAATTGGTCCTAATGCCGCATTGCGCCGTATGATTGAAAGCGGGCAATGCCCATCGCTTATTTTCTGGGGCCCCCCAGGGGTTGGAAAAACTACATTGGCATACATTATTGCCAAGACATTAAACAAGCCCTATTTTCAGCTAAATGCCATTAATTCTGGGGTAAAAGATATTCGTGAAGTAATAGAAAAAGCAGGGGCTGAAGAAGGGGCCATATTGTTTATTGACGAGATTCACCGCTTTAGCAAATCGCAACAGGATTCGTTACTTGGTGCAGTAGAAAAAGGCACTATAACCCTTATTGGCGCTACTACAGAGAACCCTTCGTTTGAAGTAATATCGGCCCTTTTATCAAGGTGTACTGTTTATACATTAAAGCCATTATCGGAAGAAGAATTAACAGGCCTAATACATTCTGCAGTTAATGAAGATGAACTGCTGAAACAACGTAATGTTGAAGTAAAAGAAACCGAGGCTTTGCTTCGTATTTCAGGTGGCGATGCACGAAAACTGCTTAACGCAGTTGAGCTTGTTGTAAACTCTGTAACCACCGGCCCCGTTGTTATTACCAACGAACTTGTGCTGGAAGCCATACAGCAAAATATGGCGATGTATGATAAGAGTGGAGAACAGCATTATGATATCATTTCAGCCTTTATAAAATCTATGCGCGGCAGCGACCCTAACGGGGCTGTGTACTGGTTAGCCCGTATGATTGAGGGTGGCGAAGACCCATTGTTTATTGCCCGCCGTATGGTAATTCTTGCTTCGGAAGATATTGGGAATGCTAACCCAACAGCACTTGTAATGGCTACCACCTGCTTTGATGCAGTAAATAAAATCGGCTTCCCTGAAGGGCGGATAATATTGTCTCAGTGTGCTACGTATTTAGCATCATCGCCTAAGAGCAATGCCAGTTACGAAGCTATTGGGAACGCTATGGATTTGGTGCGCCGCACAGGCGATTTACCTGTGCCCTTGCACCTCCGTAATGCACCTACCAAACTGATGAAAAACATGGGTTATGGCGATAATTACAAATACGCCCATAGCTACGAAAATAACTTTATAGAGCAGGAATTCCTTCCTGAAAAAGTAAGTGGTACGGTATTGTACAATCCCGGCCCTAATGCAAGGGAGAATGAATTGCGTGAGTTTTTAAAGCGCAGGTGGGGAAAGAAATACGGCTATTAATTAATCTTCGATAGAGAACCTGTCCGCATCACTTAGGAAAGCATACGTACGACGGAAAGCCACTAAATCGTGGTGGTTTAGTTCTGTAGTTTGAACACTTTCAACACCTGCATCAGCAGCAAAAAGGGCATCGCCTTTAAAGTCGTAAACGGCAGAATCTCCGGAACAATAAATATCTTTATTATCGTTACCAATGCGGTTTACACCAATGGTATAGGCTTGATTTTCTATAGCACGGGCAGGCAGTAGCGATTTCCACGCGTGGTTACGGCGCTCAGGCCAGTTTGCAACGTATATCAATACGTCGTATTCATAACCCGCATGGTTTTTAATGTTACGGCTCCACACCGGGAAGCGTAAATCGTAACACACTAACGGATTTATCTTCCAGCCTTTGTATTCAAAAATTTGCTTGCCACGACCGGGAGTGAAATACTTGTCTTCTTCAGACAATGTAAACAAATGGCGCTTGTTGTAGTGTATCAAATTACCATCGGGCATGGCTATGTATAAACGGTTGTAGTAACGTCCTCCGTCTTCTGTAATAATACTACCCATTACAACCGCATTTTTAGCCTTAGCCTGTTGTAGCATCCATTGGGCTGAAGGCCCATTACTGGGCTCAGCCAGGTGGGTAACGCCCATGCTAAAACCTGTAGTAAAAGTCTCAGGTAAAACAATAATATCGGTATGGGTAATAGAGCCTATAAGCTTTTCAAAATTGGCAATATTAGCTGCCGCATCTTCCCATACAAGGTCGGTTTGTATGGTGGTTATTTTTATTGTTTCAGCGGGTTCCATTATGCAAATTTTCTAAGTTTCTCTGCGGCTTTCTCAAGTGTATCTTCACCTTTGGCAAAGCAAAAACGCAGCACTTTATTGTCTTGCGGCTTGTGGTAAAACACCGAAATAGGTATTGATGCCACGCCAAACTCTTTGGTTAGCCTAATGGCCAAATCAGTGTCTTTTTCATCTGTAATTGCTGAATAATCCAACAACTGGAAGTAAGTACCCTGCGAGGCCTTTAATTTAAACCGCGTACCGCCAAAAAGGTTGTTAAACACGTCGCGTTTCTTTTTGTAAAAATCAGCCAGTTCAAGGTAAGTCGACTTATCCTGAATGTATTCTGCCAGGGCATATTGCATAGGCGTATTTACCGCAAACACATTGTACTGGTGCGCTTTGCGGAACTCTGCCATCAGGTTTTTAGGGGCCATGCAATAGCCTATTTTCCAACCCGTAGCATGGATAGTCTTCCCGAAAGATGAAACAATAAAACTACGCTCGGCTAGCTTGGGGTAACGGGCAACGCTCTGGTGTTCCAATCCATCAAAAATAATGTGTTCGTACACCTCGTCACTCAAAATAACAATATCAGAATTGCGGGTAAGCTTTTCCAGCTTATCCATATCGGCAGCGGTAAGTACACTGCCTGTAGGGTTGTGCGGGGTGTTGATGATTATCATCCGCGTATTGCGGTTTACCAGCTTTTTAACCCCATCCCAGTTAATGGTAAAATCGGGGTAGCTAAGTTGCGCATACACGGGGCGGCCGCCACATAATTCAACCGCAGGGGCGTAGCTATCGTAAGCAGGTTCAATAATAATAACCTCATCACCTTCTTTTACCCAAGCTGATATGGCAGTAAACAAGGCTTGCGTGCCTCCGGCTGTTATGGTAATCTCCGTTTCAGGGTCGTATTGGGCTGAGTAAAGTCCCTCTACTTTTTTGGCGATAGATTCACGCAATGCCATTAAACCCGGCATAGGGGCGTATTGGTTATGGCCCTTATTCATATTCTCTGTTACCAGCGAAATAAGCTTTGGCGATACCGCAAAATCAGGAAAGCCCTGCGAGAGGTTCACGGCGCCATGCTCTGTGGCAAGGCGGCTCATAACTGTAAAAATGGTAGTTTCTACCTTGGGTAGCTTACTTTGAATTGCGTTAGGATAATTGGGCATCGTGTGGAGACAAGTTGCTAAAATAACAAGATTTACTCAGGTTTAGAATTTTTCTTTTGTTCGAAGTAATCAAATAAGAGTTTTGCTTTGGCGGGGCCTATTTCTTTCTCAATCTCAGCAAGTGGAGTTTCCTTTATCCGCTTGACAGATTTGAATTTATTGAGCAAATCGTTGGCTATCTTCTCCCCTATTCCCGGTATGTTAAGCAACTCGGTAGTAATGGTTGCTTTGCTGCGTTTGTTGCGGTGATGGGTAATACCAAACCTGTGCGCCTCATCGCGTATCTGTTGAATAATCCGCAAGCTCTCCGACCGTTTATCAATATGCATCGGGTACGGGTCGCCGGGAAAGTATATCTCTTCCAGTTTTTTGGCAATGCCTATAATGCCCACTTTACCTCGCAAGCCTAATAGCTCTAAACTATGCAATGCCGAACTTAGCTGCCCCTTGCCACCATCAATAACAATAAGCTGTGGCATATCAAGGCCTTCTTCCAACACCCGCTTATAGCGGCGGTAAATAATCTCCTCCATCGATGCAAAATCGTCAGGGCCTTCTACCGTTTTTATATTAAAATGGCGATAATCTTTTTTACTCGGCTTGGCGTTTTTAAACACCGTCATAGCCGCTACAGGAAAAGCCCCTTGTATGTTAGAGTTATCAAAACACTCTATATGCACCGGCACCTCGGTAAGGCGCAGGTCTTTTTTCATGGTCTCTAAAATGCGCTTGGTGTGGCGGTCGGGGTCTACCAGTTCCAGTTGCTTGTTGCGGTCTTTTATGTAGGCCTGCACATTGCGCAACGATAGCTCCATCAGCTTCTTTTTATCGCCCCGTTGGGGGATGATAAATTCGCTGCCTTCTATCTCCAAATCAATTTCAAAAGGCACTAGTATTTCTTTTGATTTGGTGTTGAACAGGTTTTTAATCTCTGCAATACCCAACTCTAAAAGTTCCTTTGGTGTTTCTTCCAGACCCTTCTTCATCTCAAAAGTATGGCCCTGAATTACCGAGCCGTTTACCACCTTCATAAAGTTAACAAAGCCGTGGTTGTCGTCGGTTTCAATGGTATACACTTCCACATCATTAATCAACTGGCTAACAACGGTAGATTTAATCTTGAAACGCTCCAGTTGTTCCAGTTTTACTTTAAGTTGCTGCGCCTGCTCAAACTCCAGGTTGGCTGCATGCTCAATCATTTGGTCGCTAAGGCGGCGGGTTACGCTGCTAATATTGCCTTTGATAATCTCACGAACCTGTGCAATGGTTTCGTTGTATTCTTCCTCCGTTTCTTTGGCTACACAAGGGCCTTTGCAATTGTGTATATGGTATTCTAAACACACCTTAAACTTACCCGCGTTAATATTATCCGGATTTAAATTAAGGTTGCAGGTGCGTATTTTATACAGGCTGCGGATAAGGTCTAACACCGAGTGCATCATACTTACCGACGCATACGGGCCAAAGTATTGCGAGCCGTCTTTTATCAGCCTGCGGGTTGGGAACACCCTTGGGAACCTTTCATTTTTAATGCAAATAGAAGGATAGCTTTTATCATCCTTCAACTCTACATTGTACTTGGGCTTTTGGGTTTTAATCAGGTTGTTTTCCAGCAGCAGCGCATCTAAATCAGTATTGGTAACAATGTACTTAATCTCGTTTATGCGCGATACCATCAGCGCTGTGCGTCCGCTGTAATGCTCTTTGTTAAAATACGACGATACCCTTTTCTTCAGGCTTTTGGCTTTGCCCACATACAGCAGCCTTCCATCAGAATCGAAAAACTGGTATACACCGGGGTTGTTGGGCAATGCCCTCAACTGCAGCTGTAAATGTTCCGGTGTGGCCATGTTTAAACTAAAAGTGAAAAATGAAAAATAATACTTAGAACTCAATAACAAGTAAATAATTACTAAGTTCAAGCCTTCAAAACTACTAATAAAGGTGTTTAGATTAGCCGCCCTGCTTATTGTTATGCAACTTTTACAATTAAATGTAAAGGCGCAGCAGGTATTTCAAAAAACGTATAATTCAGATAGTGCCTTTGTAAATTACGCTAAAGACGAGATATCAGCCATGCTGCCAGTTAACGGTGGATACGTATTGGCAGGTTCTACGCAAGGGTATTCTAATATAAGTTCTGCCGGGTTGTTAATGCAGGTTGATGCCAACGGTGTGTTGCAAAACCAGTGGAGCTACCGTGCGGGGTATATTACCCGTTTTAAAAGCATTGTTAATGCGGGCGATGGCAACTACATAGTGTGCGGAACAGCATCGGACTGCAACAACGACCAATGCCCCACCAATATGGTGATGGCTAAAATAAATCCGCAAGGCCAACCGGTGTGGACTAAAGAGGTATCGGGTGGAAATGCTGACTACGGCTACTCTATACGCAATGCTGCAAATGGTAATTTTGTGGTAAGTGGTTGGTACGATAATATTAACGACGATAAAGGCTTTGATATACTCGTAGCCAAGATTAATACCAATGGTGATACCCTTTGGGTGCGTGCCTATGGCAGTACCGAGCATGAGTTTACCTACGATGCGGTAGAAACACCCAGCAAACACGTGCTTGTTACCGCTAACCAAAATGGTACCATATTATTATTAAAGCTGCGGCCCGATGGCTCATTGCTGTGGACTAAAACCTACGGTGGTGGCGCGGCTCGCAAGGTTATTCCGACAGCCGATGGTTACATATTAGCAGGCCATAAAAGCGGTAGTAATGTATTCCAGATTACCGACCCGTTTATTTTGAAGCTTGACACCAATGGCATACCGCAGTTTTATAAAACTTTTTATGGTGCCGATTATGATTACCTGAGTGACATTAAACCAACTCCCGATGGGGGCTTTATCATAAGCGGAACTACAGCCAGCTTTGCGTACGATGTTACCGACTTGTACCTTATAAAATGCGATAGTGTTGGTACGCTTGACTGGGCACGCGCTTATGGAAGTTACGAGTATGATGAAGGAATTTCTGTTTTACCCACTGCTGATGGGTATTTAGCATGTGGCTACACGGGCAGTTACAACTTTAGCAACGGAACACGCTACCACGCCTGGCTGCTGCAAACCGATAGCAACGGCTCTACAGGCAATTGCCAGGACCATAAATGCTATCCGGTTGTTAATGATAATACAGTAACGCCTGCAAACATTACCCTTGCCCCATCGGGGCGGGTGGGTTTATCTCCGACTACCTTTTTAGTTGAAAACTACACTATGCATACCAAAGATGTTTGCCCGGGCTGGACAGCTATTGATGAGAATGAAAAACCGAAGGTGTTGGTATACCCTAACCCAAGCAATGGTTTGTTTACTATTGAAAGCAGTAAGCCTATAAAACAGCTGAAAATCTATTATTCGTATGGGCAGTTGGTGTATATTGCAAGCCCCTCTTCAACAAAAACAACAGTAGATTTAACACACTTGCCGGCAGGTATGTATTTATGCAATATTGATGGCTACAGCATCAAGCTTATTAAAGAGTGATGAGAACTATATTGCTTCTATTACTAGTTGGTGCTGCATACAATGTTTTGGCTCAGATGCCAGCCACGGTGCCTGTGGTAGCGGGCAAAAAGATAAGCGGCATTTCTATTTTTGGTATAGGATATGATTCGACAGGGGCTGCAAGCCCACGGCAGCTTCTTACCAAATGCAAATTTGACGAAAACGGCAATTGCGTTAACAGGGAATATTACTACCCCAGAGTGTACCCTCCTGCCAATCACGATGCACCTAAAGCATCGGAATACCTGCACAGGAGCATGCATAAACAGGCATTCGTAAAAACATTGCAAACGTATAGTGATAAAGGCAGGTTGATTAAAGCAGTGAACGAAGATTCTGACGGCAATAAAACCGTTAGCAACTCTACGTTTAATGATAGCGGGCAGGAAACTACAATTGTATATAAAACCAACCTGTTTACCAATACTAGCCATAAAAAATATGATGCAAAAGGTAATTTGGTTAGTATGCGGGTTTATGAGAATGATACGTTATTAATAAACAAAGACTCTACAGTTTACAATAGTAAAAACCAACGGGTATTTGACTACCGTTGGGATAGTTACCACGAGGATTTTATTTATTATACCTATAACAAAATAGATAGCATTGCATCGCAATACTGGGTGGTTTCACAAGCCGATAATCCAGATAAAAAAGACACATCCAATATTATACTTTATGAGTATGATGATAAGAACAGGCATGTGCATACTGTAGAATACATCAACACATCGGGCATTAACGATTTACATAGCATAGAATACCAATACAGTCCCGATGGTGGGTATACGGTATGGTTTAAGGATGACAAAGGGGTATACATAACCAAAACATACGACGCTAAAGGCAAGGGGGTGGTACAAGTAGAAAAGCCTAATAAGGTTGATTCTAAAACAAGCAAGTACTACCACAATGCCGATGGGCTTCTGGACCATGTTGATATCTACAATTCAGATGACAGGCTGATTGATAAAGAGGTGTATGAGTATACGTATTGGTAGGTAATTTTTCAGTTCCTCACCTCTCCCCTAGCCTGTTTCAGATATAAATTTAATAGGCATAATTAAACAATAACATTAATTATTTTTATCCGTTACAGGTATAACTCCTTAATTTAGGAAGATGAAAAGCCGCTTAAATAGACTTGTATTATACTTAGTTGCATTATTGGGTATTGCAACCCCGGTGCTACATGCGCAAGAACCTACCAAAGGTTTGTTGTACGAAATATCGGGCAACGGCCTTAAAAAGCCCAGCTATCTGTTTGGCACCTTCCATATTTTACGTAGCGGTTATTTTGATGATAGGCCTGTAATAAACGCATGCTTTGAGAAAGTAGAGAACCTGGTGGTTGAGGTTGAATTAAAACCCGGCTCTATGTTAGCGTTGCAAGATGCCATGATGATGCCTGATATTGCTGTTTCCGATTACTTAAGCAGGGATGAGGTAGATAAATTAGATCTTAAACTTGTTAAAAGCACCGGCAGCGGTATCGACTCGTACGACCATATAAAGCCTGCAGCCATCATGTTATCGCTAACATCGGCAATGCCGGCCAAGTCGAAAGAGAAATTCTCTATGTACAGCGGTGAGGTTATGGATACACACCTGATGGATAAGGCGCACGATAGCGATAAGCCGGTAATATCTTTGGAGACTGTAGATGAACAGGTGGATGTTTTAATGGGAGACCCAATTGAGCTGCAAATTGCCCAACTTAAAGATTATCTTAATCTGGATAAAAAAGACGATACCAATAGCGGTAAGGTAGTTGACTTGTATTTTGCCGAAGACCTTGCAGGGCTCTATCAAATGGCCCTTGATAACCCTGACCAGATTGGCAGCATGGACCGCCTGCTTACCCGCCGCAATAATAATTGGATGGCAAAACTGCCCGATATTATGAGCGAAGGCTCTTGCTTTATTGCAGTGGGGGCTTTGCACCTTGCAGGCCCTATTGGCCTGGTTTACCAGTTACGTAAAGCAGGTTACACTGTAAAGCCCATAGCAACATCTAAATAATTTATTTTAGCAGATGTAATTTTATAGCTTAGTGTAATACTAATGCTGTAGTAAACACTCGCTATGAATAATTTTATTAAAACAGTTTCCCTTTTTATTGCCCTGCTTATTGGCGGGCTTGTTACTAAAACATATGCGCAAGACGAGCCTGCTAAAGGCTTGTTGTACGAAGTGTCGGGCAACGGGCTTAAAAAGCCCAGCTACCTGTTTGGTACCTTCCATTTACTTAATA
>JBIPNX010000453.1:0-2544 GCA_044378145.1 Flavobacteriales bacterium
TTCAGGGCCAACAGCTAATATTTTATCAGCAAACATTGGCAGTAATGCTGTAGCTCCGCCAAATAACACCGCCAGCATATCAAGCAACAAAGCACCCATTATCATCTTCTGCTTATAGACAAAGCGCCAACCTTTTGTAATGCTTTCCCACATACCTTCTTCCCTGTCTACCGCAGCAATATCGTGATTGCCAATTTGGGTAAACAGCAACAAGGCAACAACAAGTAAACTTGCAATGGTTATATAGGTAATTTCATATCCTGCAAAGCCAACAATCAATCCACCAATAGCAGGGCCAGAAACGGCTGCCATTTGCCATAGAGTACTATTCCATGCAGCGGCATTGGTATAATGCTTACGGTCTGTAAGCTGCGACATTAAAGCAAACTGCGCAGGCCCATAAAAGCCACGCGCCACGCCAATAGTAAATATCACAACGTAAAATGCCAGTATTGGAATCTCATTCCCGAAATGACTGAACGCTATAAGCGTTGCCGATGCCAAGGCCAACACCATCGTAGCACATTGGAGTATGAATTTACGCTTAACCCTATCTGCAATGTAGCCACCATATAATGCTACTGATATAGCGGGAATTGCTTCTGCAAGGCCTGTTAACCCAAGTGCCAACGGGTCTCCTGTTAAATCATAAATCTGCCAGCCGATAGCCACCGCCTGCATTTGCACGGCAGCAGTAACCAGCACTTTTGCAAAAATGAAGAAGTTAAAATCTTTATACCGAAAGGAAGCAAATGCCTCTTTTTTGAGAAAATCCATGCGCTGAGCAAAGGTAAATTACAAATCCTACCTAATCACATTTTTGGTATACATTTACCAAAAACGTAGCAAAGTAACCAATGCAAAACAAAATTGTTCTGATAACCGGCAGCACTGCAGGTATAGGTAAAGCCACCGCTGTAGGTTTAGCCAAACAAGGGTATAAAGTAGTTATAGTAGGCCGAGATGATGCAAAAGCACAGCAGGCAGTTGATGATATAAAAGCCCTATCGGGCAACAACGAAATTGAATACCTAATAGCAGACTTATCATCGCAAAAAAGTGTAAGGCAACTGGCAGCAGACTTTAAAGCAAAGTATCCAAGGCTTGATGTATTGATAAATAATGCCGGCGCGGTTTACAATAAGCTTGAATACTCGGTTGATAGGATAGAAATGCAGATTGCCATAAACCATATGGCCTATTATCTTTTGACAATAGAGCTGTTGGACTTTATGAAGCAGACATCTACAAGCGGCCGCATTGTTAATGTAGCATCGCACTCGCACTACGGTGGTAAGCTGAATTTTGACGATTTATATATGACCAAAGGCTATGGTGGATATAAAATGTATGAGCGTACAAAGCTTTGCAACGTACTATTTACTATGGAGCTGGCCGAACGTTTAAAAGGTACCAACGTTACTGTTAATGCTTTACACCCGGGTGTTGTTAAAACAGATATTGGTAAAAAACATGGGGGCCTTTTATATGCCTTAGGCTGGGAGTTGTTTGCCAAGTTTGGAGTTGATACAGATAAAGGGGCAGAAACATCTATATACCTTGCCTCATCACCCGAAGTGGAAGGTGTATCAGGTAAATACTGGGCCAAGAGCAAGCATAAATGGCACTCGCGATACTCACAGACAGAAGGAATGAAAGAAAGGCTTTGGGCCGAAACAGAGAAGCTAGTTAAGTAGCTTATTTACCCATTGCTTTTTAGGGAAGGCATTATCCTTAACCACAAGCAGCAGGGCTATTACCAGAAAAGGCATTGCGGGCACCTTGTAGCGCACCAAAGCACCAACAACAGGTGTTGCTATGCCACTAAGCACATATAGCACCAGAACGAATGTAATGCAGAATGGCACTAAAGGTTGGACAAGCTTCTTCCTGTCAATTTTAATCAGGGCATAAATAATAAAGGCTATAAGAAATAGGTTTTCTATCGCTGCTGCCCATTCAAATGCTGTTTTAGCCTCCCATATAAATGGCCTGCATAGTGTGTTAAAAAAGGCTTCGGGGGCATTCATCGCAAAGCTTTTAAAGGTAGGTTCCAGTTTGTTTATGTGAATAATACTACCTGAATGCATAGACTCTGCAAGGCCCATAAAGTCACGTTGCTTTTCCGATAACGTTTCAAGGAAATCGTCCTTCGGCAACACAACCTTAATGTTTACAGCCGCTACTGTACAAACAAGAATCACTACAAGATATTTAAGATATACCCGCTTAGGGGTTGAAAGCCTAACCCAACTATAACCAACAATACCCGGGAATAGCGCAATCAACACATACATTTTGCATATAAACATAAGTGCCAATGCAAAGAATAAGCCCGGCCAATGCCACCATGTACCTTTGCGTGAGAGTAATTGTTCCAGACAAAAAACAGCAGTACCGATAGCAAAAAATAGCAAGCCCTCTTTCAATACGCCGGAGCCCCAAAACAGTACCGACGGCAGCAGGAATATACCAACTGCCAATGCCTGCCTGTTTTGTACAAGGTAATTTGAGAATACCTTATACAAGGCTGTTAATCCCATT
>JBIPNX010000454.1:0-2537 GCA_044378145.1 Flavobacteriales bacterium
AAGAATACCGCAACGGGGTACTTATTAGCACCACCAAGCGCGATATGCAGCTAAACGTGGTAGACTGCCAGATTACAGTAATATCAGCCTTTACCACCCCAACAGGTACTTGTGGTAACGATGTTAGCTTTAGCAATGGTAGTGCCGGTGCTACATCATACCACTGGGATTTTGGCGTCCCTAGCCTAACTAATGATACGTCTAACCTTTTTGAGCCTACTTATACTTTCCCGGGGCCGGGCACTTATACAATAACACTAATTGCCCAAGACCCTAATGGTGCAGCTTGTAATGATACTTTGGAGGTTGATATTACCGTAAACCCACCATATACTATTAATGCCGGCCCCGATGCTTCGTTCTGCTCGGGCTTAGGCGCGGTTATCGGGCCACAAGGCAGCTTGCCCGGTGTTACATTCTCATGGAGCCCCGGTAGTGCTTTAAGCAGCACTACTGCACAAAACCCACAGGCATCGCCAAGCCAAACCACTACCTATGTAGTTACCGCTACCAATGCACAGGGTTGTATAGATACTGATAGTGTTACTGTTTTTGTAGGTCAGTTCCCCGCTTCGGTAGTTGATACATCGTTAACTGCAGATTGCGACGGCTGGACATTAACCCTTAGCACCCCAACCCTTGATACCACTAGCTACAACGTTATTTGGGTATTTACACTAGATAGCATAACCCATACCGGGCCGTTGGTTGTTCAGGGCTTTGAATTTGGAGACACTACCAGCGTTACCGTTTACTTAATAGACCCTAACGGTGGCTGTAGCGATACCCTTGTTATTAACGACCTTTTACCTGCCACAGGTACATTCTTTACCCTGCCTGTGCCTAACGTGTTTACACCTAACGGCGATGCCTTTAACGAGTGCTTTAAGCCAAACATTCTTCCAGGTTTTGAAGAGTGCTATACTATGACCATATGGAACCGCTGGGGCCGCAAGGTTTTTGAAACTGATGCCGATAATACCTGCTGGAATGGTAAAATACAGTCTGACGGCTCTGCAGCCTCCGATGGTATTTACTACTATATCCTCGACTTTAAAGGCACCCAGTACAATGGCTACGTAATGCTGGCAACGGGCAAATAAGATAATAAGCGAATAAGATAATTAGATAAAAGGGTGGGATTAATTTCCTGCCCTTTTTTTATTCCTCCTCCTCAGCGCTGTCGCCTTTTAGGTTTACGGCATTGCCATACACTTTCCATTTGGCTAGCAGGGCCTGCATATCGGCAGGGAGTTCACTGTCAAAGAAAAGCTCTTTGCCTGTAGTTGGGTGTACAAACCCTAACGATTTTGCATGCAGCGCATGACGCGGGCAAATGGCAAAGCAGTTCTCTATAAAGTGCTTGTATTTAGTAAAGGTTGTGCCTTTTAAAATCTTATCGCCGCCGTAGGTATCGTCGTTAAACAAGGGATGCCCAAGGTATTTCATGTGGGCACGTATCTGATGGGTACGGCCTGTCTCCAGGCGGCACTCAACCAATGTTACATAGCCAAAGCGTTCTAATACAGTGTAATGGGTAACGGCATGTTTGCCATGCTCGCCATTAGGGTAAACAGCCATTATTTTACGGTCGCGGAGGTCTCGGCCAATATGACCTGTAATGGTGCCGTGGTCTTCTTTAACATCGCCCCAAACAACTGCCTGGTAGGCGCGTTTTGTAGTACGGTCGAAGAACTGTTTGGCTAAAAATGCCAGTGCGTATTCGTTTTTGGCCATCAGCATAATGCCGCTGGTATTCTTATCAAGCCTATGCACAAGGCCGGGACGTAAATCGCCGGGTTGGCTTGGCATATTCTCAAAATGGTACATTAAAGCGTTTACCAATGTGCCGGTGTAGTTACCATAGCCGGGGTGTACCACAAGGCCTGCCTGCTTGTTTATCACCACCACATCATCGTCTTCGTAAACAATATCCAGCGGAATATTCTCGCCTTTAAGCTCAATAATGCGGGGCGGGTGGGGCAGTACAATGCTGATAACATCGTACGGTTTTATTCGGTAGTTAGATTTTACCGGCTTTTCGTTTACCAGTATATTACCTGCATCGGCAGCGGCCTGTAGCTTGGTGCGCGATGTTTTTTCTAACCTGTTGTGCAGAAATTTATCTATACGGAGTAGGTCTTGCCCTTTATCTACCGTAATACGGAAATGCTCAAAATATTCACCTTCCTGTTCCTCGCCTTCAGGTAATATAGTGTCTAAATCTTCTTCGTCGCTAAATACCATTAGCGTGCTATAATTAGTTTGCGGGTAGTGCTAAGGTTATGCCCATCTAAACGCACAAAATACAATCCGTTACTCATGTTTGAAATATCTATTTGGGCGTTAGTAAGCTTGCCACTATCAATTAATAAGCCCTGCATATTAAATACAGAATAGGTTACAGGCTTAGTACCAAACTCTGTTGCGTTGGCTATAAAAACACGGTCGGCGGCAGGGTTTGGGTAAAGGTAAATATTGCTTAGGCTGCGTGGTGTAGCAGGCTCTTGTATTCCTAATGGGTTGATAATGCTATC
>JBIPNX010000455.1:0-2536 GCA_044378145.1 Flavobacteriales bacterium
CGGCTTTCCTGAAAGGTAGTTTCCCTGGGTATACCTATTTGAAGGGCGCTGCGCTGGTGTGCCACCTCCAGCATTTCTTCCTGTGGTAAAAGTCGGCCCAGCTCAGAAAATCCGGGTAATCCCGGTTTATCGGTTTTCATTGGTTGGCGTGCTAAGTGTTATTATTCTGTTGTTGTCCTGTATATCAATATTAACTAATAAAACGGAAAAAGGCAAGAGTATTTCTACCTTTTCGGGCCATTCTATCAAACAAACATTTCCACTATCAAAATATTCTACCGCTCCCATATCTACCGCCTCGTCTACACTGTTTATGCGGTAAAAATCAAAGTGGAAAACAGGCTTGCCGCCTTGGGTAGCATATTCATTTACCAGTGAGTAGGTAGGGCTGCTAACACCATCTGTCACGTTTAGCAGTTTGCATACTTCTTTTATAAGGGTGGTTTTACCGGCACCCATAGGGCCGTTAAAACAAACTACAGGATATTGGGCTGTTGCATTGGCAATTTCGTTTGCGGGCAGGGGCAATTCTGTTACCTCTTTTACCTCAAACTGACCCAATGTTGTATATCCGCCCACTTTACACCACTACTAATTAATTGGCGTATACTTTCTCAAACCAGGCGCTAAGTATGCTGTTAAACTCTACCGGGCGCTCCATCATAGGGGCATGTCCGCACTGGTCTATCCAATACAGGTCAGAGTTCTCTATCAGCTTATGGAATTCCTCGGCCACATCGGGCGGGGTAATATTATCGTTTTTGCCCCAGATAAGGCAGGTAGGCACTTTTATATTGTGCAACTCCTCAGCCATGTTATGGCGTATGGCCGATTTGGCTAACGCCAATATGCGCAACAGCCTTTCGCGGTCGTTTACTATTTCAAATACCTCGTCAACCAGTTCGTCGGTTGCCATGGCAGGGTCGTAAAAGGTAACAGCTACTTTATCCTTCATGTAGTTGCGGTCTTCCCTGCGGGGGAAAGAGCCACCCATGGCATTTTCATACAGGCCCGAGCTACCGGTTAAAATCAGCTTATCTACACGGTTTTGGTGTTCTACCGTATATACTAAAGCCACGTGGCCACCCAGCGAGTTGCCCAGCAGGCTGAATTTGTCAAAGCCTTTATAATCTACAAAGCGGTGTATGAAAGCCGCCAGGTTTTTTACATCCGTCTCTCTAACGGGCAGGGTGTAAATAGGCATCATAGGTATAACAACCTTAAAGTTGGAAGAAAACGCATCCATCACATCTTTAAAATTGCTGAGCGCTCCGAATAAGCCGTGCAGGATAACCAGCACCGGGCCTTCGCCTTGCTCTATATAATTAAATTCTCCTTCTTCTTTTAATGGGTACTGCATGCTCCGTTATGGTTTTAGGGCAATAAGCGTAAAAATCTGCGCTAAGTTAATGATATACCTATACAAGGCAAAAATTTGTAAAACGTATAGTCCACAACTGGCTGTTAATAGCCTCAAGTTACCACCTGCCACCACATTTTCCAAAGATCACCCACTTTCTTCCACCTACACATTTTAGTTGGCAGTTTGTAGTTCGTGGTTGGTAATCCCTCCTCCCAGCTAAAATCTCCCACTCAAAGCAGTTTCTCCCAACAATATCAATCCTTTCAGCTCAAAAACCTAACCATTACTGTCTAATCCAACTTAAAACTACCACCTAAAACCTAGCACCCAGCACCTGATACAGTCTGTTAATTTCCTCCCACCTTGCTTTCTATTGATATTATTGATACTTTAGCACAACTTTTTGAAACTTATTAACAAAAGTGTCGTAAAGTGGCAAAAAGTGGGATTTTTTATTTTACATTCGCACAACTATTGAATGACAACGCTTCTAGGAGAATATGATATTCGGATTGATGCAAAAAGCCGCATTATGCTGCCTGCTGCATTAAAGAAGCAACTGCCCCAATCGGAGCAGGAGAGTTTTGTCATTAATCGTGGGTTTGAGCAATGCCTTAATCTGTACCCTAAAAAAGTTTGGGAAAAGATTGCAGGCAGACTGGCTGGCCTTAATCAATACGTTGCAGCGAACCGTGAAGTAACCCGATTCATTTTGAATGGCGCTACCGAGGTTCAACTCGACGATAGCGGCCGCCTCCTCATACCCAAAAAACTGTTGGAGTATGCCAAGGTTGACAAGGACATAGTGATGCAGGCATCGCTTGACCATGTAGAAATCTGGGCTAAACAACAGTTTGAAAATGCTTCTAAGTTCGATATGAAAGCCATGTCGGCCTTAGCAGAGCAAGTGCTGGGTAACCTTAACGAGGGGGGAACAACAGGTGGCCTATCATAAACCTGTACTCCTAACCGAGAGCATTGACGCTCTAAGCATTGTGCCTGATGGCAAATACGTCGACGCCACTTTTGGCGGCGGCGGCCACTCGGCAGAAATACTGAATAAACTGGAAGGCGGTAAGCTATACGCGTTTGACCAAGACCCCGACGCATTAGCTAACGTCCCACAGCATAGTGGTTTCGTTCTTTTCCAATCAAACTTCAGGTACCTGAAAA
>JBIPNX010000456.1:0-2534 GCA_044378145.1 Flavobacteriales bacterium
TTTGTGTGGAGAGTCTTTCTGCATCTGGTGCAAAATGCCTGTTTCGGTAGCTACAATGTAAGTTTGAGCATCGTTTTTCTTACTGTAGTTCAACAATGCTGTGGTAGATCCAATGAAGTTTGCCAGTGCTAATACAGGTTCTTCACACTCAGGATGAGCAATAATTTTAGCTCCCGGGTTTTGCTCTTTTAGCTTTAAAATGCGTTGTTGAGAGAATATCTCATGCACCATACAGGCACCGTTCCACAACACTAAATCGCGACCGGTTTGCTTGGCTACGTAAGCACCTAAGTTTTTATCGGGGGCAAAAATTATCTTCTGGTTTTTTGGTAAATTGTTAACAATTTGCACCGCGTTTGATGAGGTACAAATGATATCTGAAAGAGCCTTAATCTCAGCACTGCAGTTGATGTAGGTGATAACGATATGGTCGGGGTGGGCCGCTTTAAATTCTGCAAACTCCTTTGGTGGACAACCCTCTGCAAGCGAGCACCCTGCTCGTAAATCGGGCAGTACTACTTTTTTGTGCGGGTTTAATATCTTGGCTGTTTCGGCCATAAAATGCACTCCGGCGAAAACAATCATTTGCGCTTCTGTTTTTGCCGCCTGTTGAGAAAGGCCTAAGCTGTCTCCAATGTAATCGGCTACATCCTGAATATCGCCCACCTGGTAATAGTGGGCAAGTATCACCGCGTTCTTTTCTTTCTTCAGCTTTTCTATCTCTGCAAACAAATCCAAAGAAGCGTCTATTTCAACAGTTTCAAACATCTATTATTATATTATATTCTTTAATTATATAAAATATATAATACTATTAGGGTGTTAGAGTATTGGATATCTTTAGTTATTAGCTATTGCCCATATGGGTTATTAAACTCTATTAACAAGTTATCATTTTCTCAAACCCTTTGTATTAAAAGGTTTTCTATTAGTTTTAACACACTGCTCATTTCAGGTGATGTGCAAAATTAACTGATATACACATACCTTTTTAGTATGGATAGATTGTTAATAGCAAATCATAAGATTTGTAGCTTTACCCTTGTTTTGTGTACTTTCAGGTTGCATTAAACAAATAAACCAATATTCAACTATATAGTTTTAGCAATTTTAACACATGCAGTACACAGGTTTTAACAAACGATTAACAGCACCTAAAACAAGCTCTTTTATGCGACTAAAGGTATTGGTTTTAACTATGCTTTTAGCTTATACCGGTAGCTTAAAAGCACAGGTATATACTAAAGAAGATTCCCTCTTCATTCGTAACATATTTAATACTGCACTTACTAAAGCCGAGTGCTATGAAAACCTGGAATACCTGTGTAAGAAGATAGGCCATAGGTTAAGTGGAAGCGATGCTGCTACAAAGGCTGTAGACTATACTTATAGCGTAATGCAAAAGTCGGGTTTTGACAGTGTGTTTAAACAAGACGTAATGGTGCCGCATTGGGTTAGGGGTAATGAAAAAGCATTGGTTAGTTACGATGGTAAAAAAAAGGCAGTTAAAATTAAAGCACTTGGCGGAAGCATTGCCACACCTAAAAAGGGTATTGTGGCTGATGTGATAGAAGTACAGGGTTTAGAAGACATAGCAAAGCTTGGTAAAGATAAAATACAAGGCAAAATAGTGTTCTTTAACAGGCCTATGGACCCTACTAACATCAACACGTTTGTATCGTATGGTACTTGTGTAGACCAGCGCTGGGCAGGCCCTTCAGAAGCAGCTAAATATGGTGCTGTGGGTACTATTGTTCGTTCTATGACAATGGCGCTTGATGATAATCCGCACACCGGTTCTATGCGTTATGTTGATAGCTTTCCTAAAGTTCCCTGCGGTGCTATTTCTACATTGGCCGCCAACGATATTTCTGCAAATATTAAAGCCGGTAAAAAGGTTGTTTTTAAAATGCAATTGGGTTGCGAAACATTGCCCGATGTGCCTTCGCACAACGTTGTAGGGCTGCTAAACGGCAAAAGCAACGACTTTATAATATGCGGCGGACACCTTGATAGCTGGGATGTTGGCGATGGTGCGCACGATGATGGTGCCGGTTGTGTACAGTCTATTGAAGCATTGCGATTGTTAAAAATGGTGGGCTATAAACCTAATCATAACCTGCGCTCTGTAATGTTTATGAATGAGGAAAACGGCCTTAAAGGCGGTACTAAATATGCAGAGCTGGCCGATAAAAATAACGAGAAACACCTGTTCGCATTAGAGAGTGATGAAGGTGGATTTACACCGCGCGGTTTTCATATAGAAGACAACAAAGACAGCGTAGTTGCCTGGATACAGAAGTTCCGCCCGTTGCTAGAGCCTTACGGTTTATTCAACATTGAAAAGGGTGGGGGAGGAGCCGATGTTAGTCGCCTGCGACCATCGGGAACGGTATGCATGAACTTCTTCCCCGATAGCCAGCGCTACTTTGATTACCACCACGCCGATACTGATACTTTTGATAAAGTAAACAAACGCGAACTTGTGCTGGGAGCTGCATCTATGGCTGCGTTGATCTACCTTATAGATAAAT
>JBIPNX010000052.1:0-9276 GCA_044378145.1 Flavobacteriales bacterium
GCCAGCCAGCGCTCCAGGTCCTCAATATTTATCTGGTCGGCAGCGGTGTATCGCTTTTCGGCTGCTTTAAAGCTTCCTTCGTTTTCTAAGCCCGGTTCATCAAAAGATTGCCCGCTCCAAAACAACAGGCGTATGCAGTTCTTTAGTTTGCTATAGCCTGCAACAGGGTTACCGTCTAAAAACCAAACCGGATGTGCATGCCATATTTTATTCTCTGCCTCAGGCAGGCAGCGGTTAATTTCGGTAGCAAGCCTATCGCAAATTTCCTTGTCTACAGGCTCTTGCTTGTTGTTATATTCTTTAGTGTCGGGGTTCATTTGTTCTTAATGATTAATCAGTGTAACAATATTAGCTAATTTAGCCAACTGTGTTAAGGCGAATCATACAAATACTTTTAGGCGTTGCCATTGTTGCATTGGGCTACTTTTTGTACCAATCGGTGCAAGGGCCTGTGAAATGGCAAAACGAAAAAACCGAGCGTTACGAAAAAATCAAAGAACGCCTGGAAGATATACGTACCGCCCAAACCAGCTACAAAGCAGCAAACAAGCACTATGCTAAAACGTTTGTAGACCTTACCTGGTACCTAAACCAAGGCCACCTTAAGCGCCGCAACGGTAAAACCATTTCTCCTGCCGACTCACTATTTGGGCCGGGTTACAATGTGTTTTCTATACAATATGTGCCGGGCAGCGGGCAGGTTAAGTTTAACATGGAAGTAAAAGTTAACGAAAGCGACAGTACCGAATACATAGAGGTGAGCGACCCTAAGCCCTTTGACCCCGAAGACCCGCTTAGTTTTGGGTCGTTAACGGAGAGTACTTTGAAGGCATCGTGGGAGACAGAGAAATAACACTAGAAAATTTAACGTAAACTTGTAGTGCAAACAGATACAGACACTTTGGATACCGTATTGATAGATAAGGAAATGCTTATGGGGGTAAAACCCTCTAACCTGCATTTAAGCATAGAAGCTTCGGATGAGGGCTTTGGCTTTGCCTTGTTCGATTTGCTAAACAACCGTTATGTAGGCATTGGCTACCGCAATTTTGGCACCGCCATGCACGGCCATGCCCTTGCCAAGCGCCTTAGCGAGGAGTTTGATAAAAACCACCTGAACGAGATTGAATTTACTAAATGCTCGTTGGTGTGGGTTAGCAACCGCGCTACATTGGTTCCCGAGGCTTTGTTTGATGAGAAATACGCCAACGATTATTTCAACCTGAACCTTAGCGCGCAAACCCACGAAATACTGTACTACGAAAAGGTAAAAGGCTTGGGTGCTTATAACGTATTCGCAATACCGGAGGCCTTGGAAGATTTTTGCTCTGCCAAGCTAAAAAGCCCTGCGGTAATGCACCACTCGCGCATTTTGCTGGAGAACCTGCTCCTATCAGGCAACCCGAAAGGACACCATGTTTACCTGCATGTGCAGGCCAAACATTTTGATATTGTGGTGATAGAAGATGGCGCCCTAAAGCTATATAACTACTACCAGTACATCAGCGCCGAAGATTTTACCTACCACACCCTTAACACCTGCAAGCAACTGGGCATAGACCCACAAACAACTGGTGTTACATTAATTGGGGAAATTGAAGCCGACTCAACCCTGTTTACCATACTTAGCAAATACCTGTATAAGGTGAATTTTTACGAGCCTATGCCAGACTATTCACTAAGCCTTGAATTGGGCAAACTGCCCCATCATTTTTATTACAACCTTTTAAATCAATATGCGTGCGTATAGTTAGCGGAAAATTTAAGGGCCGCACCATTATTGCCCCCGGCAACCTGAGTGCACGCCCTACAACCGATTTTGCCAAAGAAGGCCTTTTCAATATCCTCAACAACAATTTTTATTTTGAAGAGGTAAAAGTGCTTGACCTTTTTGCCGGCACGGGCAATATTACCTACGAGTTTATATCGCGCGGGGTTGAGGATGTTATATGCATTGAAGGCAGCGCAGCATCGGCCCGATTTATAAAAGAAACAGCCGATAAAATGGCCCCGGGAAAGGTGCGTGTACTAAATATGGATGTTTTCCGTTTCTTAAAGAATTGCAAAGAAGGGTTCGACATTGTTTTTGCCGACCCTCCATACGAAATGCCTGATATTGACAAAGTGGTAACCGGTGTTTTTGAGCACGATTTGCTTAAGCCCGGTGGCTGGTTAGTACTGGAACACTCAGTTAAACTGAAGTTTACAGACCACCCGCATTTTGTAGAGCAACGGCACTACGGCAAAGTGAATTTTAGTTTCTTTTATAAAAAAGAGGAAGAAAGCGTCTTAAAAGTTGTAGAATAGTAACCATGAAAAAACTCGCATTAATTACCATCATACTTTTCTCTGCCTTTGCAGGCGATGCTCAGATTTGTGATATTACTCAAAGAGGCCAGAATATAGAGGTATTTAACTGTACAGGAAGCCGTATTAGCAGCCGTTACCTTATTGGCGATGAAAAGTTGATAGACTATTCCGAATCGTTGATAGTGGTAAAAGGCATGGGCGATAACATCATTGTATACGACACCAAATTCAGCCAGATATCGAGCAAATTTTTATTTGATGGTGATGTAGTTAAGAATGTAATAGGCAACTACATTATGATTAGGGACAACAGGGGATTGGTAACCATTTACGATAAAAACTTTAATCGCGTAGGTTCTCATTTTGAGTAGTTAAAAAGCCCGTTAATAGTTAGCTCTACTTAGCAAAAAACACGGTGTTATATTTCCTTACTTTAGCAGGAGTAATTTCAACACGCGATGAAAAAAATAGCTGTCTTCCCGGGTTCGTTTGACCCCTTTACCCTTGGCCATGAGCAAATAGTTAGGCGTGCCCTGCCCCTGTTCGACCAGATAATAATTGCCATTGGTGTAAACTCGCGCAAAGAGAGCTTTTTCCCGCTTGAAAAACGCATCCACTGGATAGAGAAAACCTTTGAAGGAGAACCTAAAGTTACGGTTGACGTATACGAGGGGCTTACCATTAATTACTGCGCAAAAGTAGGTGCCGGGTTTTTGGTACGCGGTTTGCGTAATACAATTGACTTTGAGTTTGAAAGCGGCATAGCCAACATGAATAAAGCCATGATGCCGTCGCTGGAAACAATATTTATACTTACAACCCCCGAACTATCGGCCCTGAATTCTACCATTGTACGCGATATTATTAAAAACGGAGGCAACGCTGCCCCCTTTGTACCCGCGGCCATAGACTTGTATGCCGAATAATACTTTTTTGAAATACGTTACCTCTTTATGTATACTGGCTTTTGCTTTACAAGCAATGGGTCAGCAAATTGCTATTAAAGGCACCGCTGTTTCGTTTAAAAAGGCGCAGCTACAGCTATGCACAATTGATGATTACATCAACGGGCACGAGCAGGTTATAGACAGTGCCATGGTTGACGATAAAGGCAATTTCAGCTTTAAACCCACCATTAAACAAACCACCTATAGCTACCTAAAGCAAGGCGATTTGCTGTATGAATTGTATTTAGAGCCTGCTACAAACCTTGACATTGTTATTCCCGACACTGCAGGCTTTGCTAAAGACTCTGTTCTTAAACCCATTCAGTTTGTGCAGCCCAACGCGTTAAACAGCAACGTTGTGTTGTTTGATGCTGAGTACAACGATTTTTTAATTGCCAATTACAAGCTCATTCTGCGCAAAACAGCTAAGGCTGCAACCAAGGCTTTTATTAAAGCACAGCAAGACAAGTACGCAACAAACACCAACAGCTACTTTGCTAATTATATGCTATACAGGTTTGGGTCGTTGGAGCTGCTTGCAGCCACCAAAAGCCGAAAAGAAGTATTGGAGTTTTATATAAAAGACAAGCCTATACAATACAACAACCCTGCATACATGGGCTTGTTTAACGAGTTGTTTGAAGAGAACCTGAAAGTATTCCGCAGTACTGCTGCCGGTGCTGCTCTTAGCTCCATTATAAACGACCGTATTGACTATGGCAAGGCTATAGCCATTATGCAACGCGATAGTACCATACCTAACGATACCTTGCGAGAATTAGCCCTTTTAAAAGGCCTTGGCGAGATGTATTACGAGGCCAATGCCGTGCAATACAGCATACTGGAGATGTTAAGGTATATAGCCGCTAACGGCATTACCGCTTATAGCAAAGGGGTGGCTAAAAATACTTTAGCCCAGCTTGAAAAACTGCGCACCGGCACCCCTGCGCCTGTATTTAATTTAAAAGATTTTGTGTCGGGTAAAATGGTTTCTTTGTCCGATTTTAAGGGAAAATATGTGTACCTGTCGTTTTGGGATGAGAATAATCCACGGTCGGTGCAGGAGATTGACCTGATACGTGAACTGGATAAAAAATACGGACGAAAAATAGCCTTTGTCAGCATTTGCACTTCTATAAACGAAACAAAGACTTTGGCATTTATCAACCGCAATAAATACAAATGGGCATTTTTAAATGCTGCAGGCAGCCCTAAGCTTTTAAAGGATTACGATGTACTGTCGTATCCCTCTTTTTACCTGATAGACAGGGAAGGCAACATACTACGCTGCCCTGCAGACAGGCCAACCGGCAATATTGAACGCACGCTTGATATGTTGAGCAAATAGAAATTATATGGGAATAGATATACTTACCAAATACTATCCGGCGCTAACACCACAACAGCTCGAACTGTTTGAAAAAGCCTTTGTATTATATGCAGAGTGGAACGACCAGATAAACGTTATATCGCGCAAAGACATTGATTATTTCTACGAGCGACATGTACTGCACTCGCTGGCAATTACGAAGGTACAGAAGTTTGAAGCAGGCCAGCAGGTATTGGATATTGGCACAGGTGGCGGTTTTCCAGGCATCCCCTTAGCCATTTTTTACCCTGATGTACAGTTTACACTGGTTGATTCTATTGCCAAAAAAATAAAGGTGGTAAACGAGGTTGCACAGGCATTAGGCCTTACCAATGTTAAAGCCGTTTGGGGCAGGGTTGAAGAACAGGCCGGTCCGTTTGATTATGCCGTAACACGCGCTGTTGCTCCTACAGCAACGTTATTATACTGGCTTGGAATACCAGAAAAACCCAAAGGTAAAGCAAAACCAATGAAGATTACCAAAGCCTTATTAGCTTTAAAAGGCGGTGATTTAGAAGAAGAGTTAAAGGGAATTGCATGGCCCGTTTACGAGCATAACATATCACGCTTTTACAGCGAAGAATTTTTTGAAACCAAAAAAGTAGTTGAATTTAAGTTTACTTAATTAGCGCTACCCTGCCAATGTAAGTGTGCTTCTTAATATCGTACAGTTGGGTAAAGTTAACATGGTACACGTAAATACCATCGGCTAAAATCTCACCATCGTTAAAGTACGCACCGTTCCATTTTTCAAATGGGTTTGTGGTAGCAAATACCTGGTGGCCCCAACGGTCGAATATCAGCATTTCAAAATCGTTGTAGTTAATACCATCACTGTATACCTGAAACTCTTCGTTTATCTGGTCTCCATTTGGTGTAAAGGCCGATGGCACATAGAAGTTCAATTGGTAATCTATACGCACAGTGTGCATAATGGTATCGGTACAGCCACGGTCGCTTGCTGCTATAAGGGTAACATTGTAAATACCCGGTGTTGGTGGGTAGGTATGGGTTGGATCTTCGCTAAAGTCGAAGAAATTATCGCCAAAACTCCAAATGTACGAGTCGGCGTTGATAGACATATTTTTAAATGTAGTAGTAGGGTCTAAATACGACATTACCGCAGGTTGGGCATAAAACTCAGCCTTTACATCGTTCACATTTAATATAGTTACTGATCCTTGCAAAGAGCAGCCCGGGTTGTTAGCATCGCTTACGGTTACGGTGTAGGTATTAGGTGCAAGGCCGCTAATAGAATCGGCAGGGGCTCCAAAAGGGCTCCAGCTGTAAGTAAAATTACCACTGCCACCAATAATAGTTACCGCAGCAGAACCTAAGCCGGCACTGCATGTATCGTTATAACCTGCAACCTGTATATTAAAAGTAATGGGGTCGGCAATAACAAAAGGCAAAATTGCCTGGCAGCCACCGTCATCAGTAATGGTAAGGCTGTAATTACCTTCATCAAGGCCTGTAATATTATCGGCTGTTCCACCGGTAGACCATGCATAAGTATATGGTGGGGTGCCACCGTTGGCTACCACACTGGCAGAGCCATTGTTTTGACCACAAAACTCATCAACAACATTTAAAACACCGGTAACTGCCGAAATAGGGAATGCGTAACTGGCAGGGAAAGGAGCCGCGTTGCCGCAGTTATCAGTTACAGGACCAACAAGGTCTAATGAGTAGTTGCCGCTGGCTGTTAAAGGCGGGCTAACGGTAAAAGTAAATTCGTCTTCAAAAGTACCACCCGATGCACATGCCGCACCCACAAGATTAGACAGTGTATAGGGGCCGCCGGGGCCTGTTAACTGAAAATCTGTAATTTGTGCAGAACTGCACAATACGTTTTCATTAAAAGTAAAAGTAAGGGTAGTAGCTCCGCAGGCAATGGGTTGGGTTACACCAACTACTCCTGGTGGAACGTTATCAAGTATGGGTGAGTTAAGAAAATCTAATGTGTAGCCCGATTGAGTAGACGAGAAATTACTGATACAAACTACGTAAGTTTCTCCCTGCAATACAGGTATTATAGGCTCGTCTTGCGGGTTTGGTCCGCCATTGGGGCCGGTTTCTGCGGTTGGGAAGGTAGAACCAGAAAAATTACAGCTTACTTCTAATGCGTTGTTACCAAAAATATCGGCACATGATGCATTGCTCAGATTAAAAACAGCCCAGTCGTAGTCGTCGGTGTTACTATTGGGAATAATGTTAAATTCAAGGTTGCCATTTGCTTGTACAGTAATAATGTACCATACCGAGTTTAACTCGCCCGCGCCAAGGCACGATTGGGTATTATCAACCTCTCCGGTAACGGCCCCTGAGCCTGAATACGAGTTAGGCTGGTTGTAAACGCCCTGGCATACAGGAATGGCGTTAAAGCAATCCTGCTCAGGCGCCTGTGCGTAAACAACTGATGAACAGGCTATTACTATCGTAAAGACGAGCGCAGTTAATATGTTTCTATGTCCCAATATGTAATTCACAAATCTTAACCAATTCCAAAGATATAAACCTAAGCGCAATAAACAAAACAAATTATATATTTCAACACCTATTTATTATTGGCTTTTCGAGAATAATATCTTCTTATATTCGCACCGCGAACAATTAAACTCATCATAACAAATGAAAGTTACAGTAGTAGGTGCAGGTAACGTAGGGGCAACCTGTGCTAACGTTTTAGCCTCACGCGAGATAGCCAACCAGATTGTGCTAATTGATATTAAAGAAGGCATTGCCGAAGGAAAAGCCCTTGACATATGGCAAACCGCACCAATTAACCTTTACGATAGCCGCACTGTTGGTTATACTAATGATTACTCTAAAACTGCCGATTCTGACGTTGTAGTTATAACATCGGGGCTGCCACGTAAACCGGGCATGAGCCGCGACGACCTTATTTCTATCAACGCCGGTATTGTAAAGTCAGTTACTGAGAACGTAATAAAATATTCTCCAAACGCCATTATCATCGTAGTGTCTAACCCATTAGATGTTATGACCTACTGTGCGTTCCTTAGCGCTAAAGTTGACTCTAGCAAAGTATTTGGCATGGCCGGTATCCTTGATACTGCCCGTTACCGTGCTTTCTTAGCAGAGGCTTTAGATTGCTCACCAAAAGATATACAGGCTGTATTAATGGGTGGCCATGGCGATACTATGGTTCCACTACCACGTTACACTAATGTAGGTGGCATACCTGTTACCGAACTTATTGACGAAACCCGCCTTAACGCCATTGTTGAGCGCACCAAAAAAGGTGGTGGCGAGCTAGTAAACCTTATGGGAACATCGGCCTGGTATGCACCGGGTGCTGCTGCTGCCCAAATGGTTGAGGCTATTATCCGCGACCAAAAACGTATTTTCCCTGTTTGCGCCTGGTTAACTGGCCAATATGGTTTAAACAACGTTTACGTGGGTGTACCTGTTAAATTAGGTAAAAACGGTATTGAGCAAATTATCGAGCTTCAGCTAAACGCTGACGAAAAAGCATTGCTTGATGCATCGGCTGCCGCGGTTAAAGAAACCATGGACGTTTTAGACAACATGAACGCTGCCGTATAAGTAGCTTCTTCTATATTATTTGAAAGCCCTGACGAAAGTCGGGGCTTTTATTTTACCAGCACTTTTTGCGTATAAGAATTGCCATTAGCAACCACCTTTACTACATACAACCCACCGGGTAAGCCGGCTACGTTAATTGTATTGCTATTGGTTGATGAATAGCATAACTGCCCTACTCCATTATAAAGCTGTACAGATGATATTGCTTTATCTGATTTGATATATAATACATCAGCAGTAGGGTTGGGGTAAATACTAATTGCAGCGTCATTCATTACCTCTTCAACACCCACACCCAATTGCTCACAAATAGAGGGGTTGGTTGGGTTCTGTTCAACCTCAACACCGGGACTTAAATCGGGGTTAAAATTGAAGTAATTCAAAGGATAATAATTAGCCCTGAATAATTGGTTATTACCTGGCGCTGTGCCTTGCGAAACAGGGCTTCCGCCAACTACCGGGCTTATGTATTTCCACACGGTATTTTTATTGGCATCAACCTCAAAAAAAGTGCCAGCGGGGCCATTAGTAATAAGGAAAGAGCCATTCTGTAAAGCGTATGCCCCCGATATGTTTACTGCGTAAAAATCGGCCGGTGTAGGGTCTTCATAGGTCCAGAATAAGGTATCGGGACCGTAATCATTATTGCCATTTATCAGGTACGAATTATCTTGTTGCAGCGGAGGCTCTATCATATCAACCGACGAATAATTACCTCCCGGGCGGTTAAACCCATTATTAAACACCATTAAATTGCCCGCATTAGGAAAACCCTGCGGAACCCACGATGCGTGGTGTTGGGCAAAGAATTTACGCTCGGCAACGGTACCCCTACCATAGGTGCGAGGGTTGCCCCAGCGGTATAATAAATCGCCTCCTTTATTGTTGTTACCTCCATTATGGCTTGCAGCCTGTTGGGTAGTGGTTGAGTGGTCTATAATCCACAGTTCGCTAAACGAATGCGAGCTAAGCAATAGTTGGTCTAAATCGGCATTATACTCAACAGAGTTAAGGTGTATCCAATCGGCATTGGTAGGTGCAGAGCCAATAAAATTAATATTGATTAACTCAGGGTGCTGG
>JBIPNX010000457.1:0-2522 GCA_044378145.1 Flavobacteriales bacterium
CTTGGCGATAGTAAAATGACAGGGGTTGAGGCAATGAAAATTCTAAAGGAAAATCCACGGTATAGCAATTGCGTTTTTGCAGCGGTAACAGCCTATGCTATGCCCGAAGACAGGGACCGTTTTATTAAAGATGGGTTTGATGAATACTTCTCAAAACCGGTTGATTACGAAAATCTTATAGCCTTTATTGAAAAGACATTGGTTGATTAAGCATTAACTACTGCTTAATAGCTCTTAATCACTATCTTTGCCGCCTTAAAATTTTATAATGGGTTTACAGTGTGGTATTGTAGGTTTACCTAATGTGGGTAAATCTACCCTTTTTAATTGTTTGTCAAATGCTAAAGCGCAGGCAGCTAACTTTCCGTTTTGTACTATTGAGCCAAACGTTGGTACCATTACCGTACCCGACGAAAGGCTGAATAAACTGGAGAGCATGGTTAACCCACAACGAGTGGTGCCAACTACTATAGAAATTGTAGATATAGCAGGCCTTGTAAAAGGCGCAAGCAAAGGCGAGGGGTTAGGTAATAAGTTCCTGGCCAATATTCGCGATACGGATGCTATTATCCACGTTTTACGTTGTTTTGACGACCCCAACGTTGTTCACGTTGATGGTTCGGTAAACCCAATTCGCGACAAAGAAATTATAGATATTGAGCTTCAGTTTAAAGACCTGGAGTCGGTAGATAAGAAACTACAAAAGGTAGATAAGCTGGGCCGTGCAGGCGATAAAGACTCTAAAAAGGCAACAGAAGTGTTAATGGTTTATAAGGAACATCTGGAGCAAGGCCTGAATGCACGTACAGCCCCGGTTGCTGAGGAAGATAAACGCCACATTGCCGATTTGTTTTTACTAACGGCCAAGCCCGTGTTATACGTTTGTAACGTAGACGAAGCCTCTGCTAAATCAGGCAATGCTTACGTTGAACAGGTAAAACAGGCAGTTGCAAACGAAAATGCTGAGGTGCTTATTATTACCGCGGCTATTGAAGCTGAAATAGCATCGCTTGAGACTTTTGAAGAGCGTGAAATGTTCCTTTCAGATATTGGTTTAGATGAACCGGGTGTTAACAAGCTAATAAAATCGGCCTATAGGTTATTATCATTACAAACCTATTTTACAGCAGGCGAAAAAGAAGTGCGTGCCTGGACTATCCACAAAGGCGATACCGCTCCGCAGGCTGCAGGTGTTATCCATACCGATTTTGAGAAAGGCTTTATCCGTGCAGAGGTTATTCATTATGCCGACTTTGTTCAGTATGGTTCGGAATCTGCTTGCCGCGATGCCGGTAAACTATCTGTTGAGGGTAAAGAGTACATTGTGCACGACGGTGATATGATGCACTTCCGTTTTAACGTATAAATAGTATGATTAAAGTCTCCTCGTTTATATTCAATCCTTTTTATGAGAATACGTACGTTGTTTACGACGAATCGGGCGAGTGTGCTATTATAGATCCGGGTTGTTATACTCATCAAGAGGAAAACGAACTGGTAGACTTTATTAATGCCGAAAGCTTAAAGCCGGTTTTATTGTTAAATACCCATTGCCATGTAGACCATGTAATGGGCAATAATTTTGTCTTTGAAAAATATGGGCTCTTACCCCAATATAATCGAATAGAGCAGTACATATTAGAATCAGCCCCTGCCCATGCGCGCATGTTTGGGGTAGAAATGACACCATCACCATCAGCAGGAAAATATATTGATGAAGGTGATATAATTGAGTTTGGAAACAGCAGGTTTGAAATTTTGTTTTTGCCGGGCCATTCGCCGGGCAGCATTGCCTTTTATAATGATGAGCAGAAAATTATTATAGCGGGCGATGTATTGTTTTATTTAAGTATTGGACGTACCGATTTGCCAAGCGGTAACCATGAACAACTGATAACAAGCATTAAGAAAAATCTGTTTCGTTTAGATGATGAATACCTTGTTTATCCCGGTCATGGGCAAACTACAACTTTAGGCAACGAAAAGCGTTATAACCCTTTTCTACAATAAAGTATGGTAGTTAAATTTATAGGTGAAGTTGTTCCCGGGCAGCTGCAATCTGCTTCAGCAGTTGAGTTCTATAATAAACACATTTACATTGCCGGAGATAATATTAACTATATCTATCTATACAGCGAAAAGTACTCTCTGTTAGATAAAATAAAGCTGTTTGCCGATGCTGACCTTAACACGCAAAATAAGCCTGTTAAAAAAGATTGGGAGGCAATGACAATCATTAATATTCCCGGGCGTGTACCTAAATTGCTTTTAGCTGGTTCCGGCTCTAAAAAAGTAAAGCGCGATTTTGCCATACTAATGAGCCTTAACTCAAGAAAGATTAATAATGTTGAGCATTGGCCACGCTATTACGATGTGATTCGTAAAAAATTAATAAAGGGCGAAGAGCTAAATATTGAAGGCATAGCCCAGGTAAAAGATAGCTTGGTGTTGTTAAACCGTGGCAATTTAAATGGTGGTAATACTATTTTTGTTTCTCCTGCCAAAGCAGCTGTTGCTTTTTC
>JBIPNX010000458.1:0-2521 GCA_044378145.1 Flavobacteriales bacterium
TAATTATAAAACGAATGTTCTAAATGTGTAATAACAAAGGTAAAAGTTAATTCATAGGCTACTTTAAAATTCCTTACATATTAATAATTGGCACTTTTAATACATATCCTTACATATCAGATATTAACACAAGATTAAAATATTAATTTTAAAAAAGCAAGCACATATGAAAAAAAATGAAGCGAAAATTTTAAAAAAATATTAAATCTATTGATTGTCTAGTAAAAATGACAGGTAAAAAAATTCAAAAAGTATAAAAATCAACCTGCTAGTTTATTATTTTGTTAAATTGGGCACATAAATAGCGGCTGTTGCTTTCTTAAGCTAAAAGTAAGTGGCCGCATTTAATTCTATACTTTGGGAAAAGAGTTTAACATAACTATACAAAAAGCTATTAAATTGATGGATGACGATGTCTACTATCAATTTACTAATTACCTGCAAGGCATTAAAGCCGACATGTCTTTAAAATTAGTTAATGCCGTTTCAAGGGACCTGGATGTGGTAAACAGCTCTGACGAGTTGGCTCAAAAAGTTTATGGCAAAGTAGATACTAAGACAAAACAAAATTTCAACCAACTGGCATCGCATACGTTCAGGCTTACCGGTTTTATAAGTTCAAGCTACCCAAACTACCTGTTACATAACATAGGACGAATAGAAAAGCTTATTAATACCGGCAAAACAGCTGATGCTAACCGTTTGGCACATTGCCTTTATGACATTGCTGAAAAAATTGAAGACTTTACTGCCCTTACAGCAATATTAAAAATACAAGCACAGCAGGCCATATTGGCACGGGCCTATTCAGAAAACCTGCGCCTGCACCAGGAAGTGGAGAAAGTACTGGAAAGTGAGCGCCTTATGAACGAATTTTTTTACCGCATACGCAAGCATTTTAATGCCGCACTACGCGATAAAGAGGTTCAAAAACTGGTTGACGAAAATATTGAATGGTTTGAAAGCCATGCCAACCATCCGGCCAAAACTATAAGCCTGTTTTGCAAGGTGCAGATAATACATATCTATTACTATTATAAGCAAACCGATTTTTTTAAGCCTGAAACTTTAGAACTGATAAAAAGGTGCGAAGACGAACTGGAGGCTAACCCCTACCTTGTTTTTCCTTACCTTTTTGATTTGCCCAGCAAGCTGGCCTACCTGCACCTGAATATGGCTACCTCGCAGTTAGACTCGCCCACATCGCGCAACATATTTAAACGCCTGACACAAGCCGACAGGATACCTAAGTACTGGAACAGCTACGTAAACCACCCTATGATTTACTCATTAGCTATACAGGCGTCGCACTTATTATCTAAATACCAATACCTTATTCATAAGCCCAATTACGTTAGCCAGATACCGGCTGTAATGCGCGAACAAATAGAGTACCTGCGCCGCACCTGCACAGAGGAACAGGAAAAACCCCTATATAAAGAACACGTAAACGATAATATATACCTAACCATTACCATGGCAGCCATATCATTATTGTGCGGTGCTGATAGCATTAAAAAATCGACCGACGATTTGGAAGACCTGATGATTACCTATCAGCAAATTCCATTCTCTGAAAGTATAGACACCATTTTTATTTGCCTTATGATAGGCTACTTTGTACAGGGCAAATACGCCAAGTGCAGCGATACCTTTAAGCGTTACCTAAAACTATCAACCTACCGTGTAAGTATTGCAGTAAACGAGAAAGGTATTTATAGCTACTACTATGTTTCGCAGTGGTTACATACCGGGCGCAAGCAGTATCTTAAAAAGATAAAAGAGCATTTAGACTCGATAGAAGGTTCGCCCGAGATGGCTACTATGCACCAAAGCCTGGTAGAAATGGTAGTTGACTATAACATACCGTTAAACGAAAAATGATTAACCCCAACGATATAAAAGCCCTTGCCGGTAAATTTTTGCCCGATGTGGTAGAAGTGCGCAGGCACATGCATGCCCACCCTGAGTTATCATTCCAGGAGTTTGAAACATCGGCATACATACAAAGTAAGCTAACCGAGTGGGGTATCCCGTTTAAAAACAATATTGTAAAAACAGGCATAGTGGCTACCATAGAGGGTAAAAACCCCGGTAGCAAAACCATTGCCCTGCGTGCCGATATTGATGCCTTACCTATTGTTGAAGAGAACGATGTTCCATACAAATCGGTAAACACAGGTGTAATGCATGCCTGCGGGCACGATGCGCATACTTCATCCCTATTGGGTGCGGCACGCATATTAAATACCCTTAAAGACAACTTTGATGGTACTGTACGTATGCTTTTCCAACCCGGCGAAGAACGCATACCCGGCGGCGCCAAGCTTATGATTGAAGAAGGTGTGCTGGAAAATCCACGCCCCCACTCTATTATAGGCCAGCACGTATTGCCTCAACTTGAAGCAGGTAAAGTAGGTTTTAAAGGCGGTATGTTTATGGCATCGGCCGATGAGATTTATGTTACCGTACACGGTAAAGGTGGCCACGGCGCAATGCCCCATCTGGCAATAGACCCTGT
>JBIPNX010000459.1:0-2520 GCA_044378145.1 Flavobacteriales bacterium
CTGTTGCATCAATTAAACAACGCTTTTTCAACGGCGAAGATTACCTCTATAAAAAGCTGTGGCAAATGATTGTGCTACACAAATGGGCCGAGAAATATAATTGAAAACTGAAATCTGAAAATTAAAATTTTTAACTTTCACCTTTCAACTTTCAGATTATTGCGTGTTCGGATTAGGCGCATTCTTATCCAAGCCCATATTAGGCCTTTGCGGCTTGTCGTTATCTTTCGGGCCTTTGGGGTTACGTGCATCAATGTCTTTAATATGAATCCATTTCCCTTTCTTAAACTTTAATGCATCGTAAATAAAGTCGGGCCCATAATTGTCTTTATGTCCTGCAAAATCTTCGCGTATGGGCGATAGGTGGTCAAACACAATCATATTCCTAACCTCGTCAAATCGCAGGCTCATAGTAGCCTGTGCCGAGTATTCAAAGATGATACGCTTAGGGCTTTTCTTATCGTACTGGAAAATATTATCGCCAAAAAATACATTGCCAAGGCGGTCAAAAGCAATAACATCAATAATCTTTTTCTTGGTGGCACGGTTGTTAAAGTCTACGCCCAGCAGGGTGTAAAACTTCTCTTTTTTGTAGCTGGTTTGTACAATTTTGTAGTAGTGGGTGCCGTACCAGTTTTTAGGAGTTAACGGCTTTGTTTCAGGGCTTTGTATCTCGGCCGATTTATCAATAAGCTTTACAAATTTCACTGCTCCTGTGTTAGGGTCTTTCATGTGCACATACCCAAAGTATACAAAGGTGCCATCGTCTTTAGGCATGTTCCAGGTAAATAGCTTAAAGCTCTTATCATCGGGCTGCAGGCGCGATATGGTCTTTAGCGAATCAAAAGGATAATCGAAAGAGTTGGGCAGGTTAAACGCCTTTTCCAGCAACTGCATAAACAGCGTGTTCGATGCCATGCGTACACTATCGTTCTCGCCCTTTAAAATAGAAGGGGCAATGGTACTCATCTGGGCTTCTAAATCGCCCATAGATTGTGCTTTGCCAGTTACCGCAATGGTAGATAGTATAAATATGAAAAGCGCTTTACGCATATATGGTGGCTGTTTACGCAAAAACAGGTAAAGGGTTTTAAAAGAAATAGCCTTACCGGTTTCCCCGATAAGGCTATCTATTCAAATACCGTGCAAATATTAACCGTGCATTAATGTTTTGCGCGCAAGCAGCGTTTCCTGGCTCTCGCGGAAGTTAGGGTCGTCAACACAGCAATCAACGGGGCAAACTGCCGCGCATTGTGGCTCGTCGTGAAAACCAACACATTCTGTACACTTATCGGTTACTATATAATAGGTGTCCATTTCTCTAGGCGTTTGTGGGGCATCGGCATCTACCGGCGGGTTGCCAATGGTGCTAACCTCGCCTTTTAGCGACGTTCCATCAGAAAAACGCCATTCTGTTCCTCCTTCGTAAATAGCATTGTTAGGGCATTCGGGCTCGCAAGCTCCGCAGTTAATGCACTCATCTGTAATCATTATAGCCATACCAAATATTTTTAAGGTAATTTTGTGCTGCAAAAATAAGGTTTGAATTCTTTAGGTAAGATACAACATCGTTATTTAGAATTTGTTAAAAGAAGGGATATTTATGGACAACAAACTAACAGAGGCATTTATTAAACTGGGGAAGTTTATGGCTGCCTTTGCCGAGGGTGGGCCTAAGAAGGCGGAGAAGGGCATACCCAAACATTACTACGACGCTTTTGAAGAACTGATTATATCGTTACATATATACAACGGCTGGTTTACTGATTATAACGTTCGCACCGCGTTAAAAGCGTTGGGCGAAAGCATGAATAAGGAGGAGATAGAACGCTGGCTAGCTAAATACGATGGTCAAAACGCATCGGCAAGTAAGCAGGTAGGCATTATAGCCGCGGGTAATATACCTATGGCGGGCTTTCACGATTTTATGTGTGTGCTGCTTGCCGGGCATAAGGTTATAGTAAAACCATCAACAACGGATGATAAGCTGCTACCATTTCTTTCCAAAGTATTGCAACATATAGAGCCAGGCCTGGAGGGTAAGATTGAATTTGCCCCCGGAATGATGAAAGGTGCAGATGCTTATATAGCTACAGGTAGCAATAACTCATCAAGGTACTTCGACTATTACTTTGGCAAGTTCCCGCACATCATCCGCAAAAACCGCAATTCGGTAGCAGTGCTTACCGGGAGTGAAACGGATGAAGAACTGGCTGCACTTACCAATGATGTGTTCCTGTATTTTGGATTAGGTTGCCGCAGCGTATCTAAGCTGTATGTACCTGTTGGCTACGATTTTTCAAGAATAGCCAAGTCATTTGAAGCATGGAAAAAGGCCTTTGAGAATAAGAAGTATGGCAATAACTACGATTATATAAAGGCGATATACTTACTTAATAAGGTATTGCATATAGATTGTGGCTTTATGATGCTGAAGCAGGACGAGGCATTGGCATCGCCGGTGGCAGTGGTGTACTTTGATTATTACAGCGATTTAGAACAACTGGGCGAGGAGCTTAA
>JBIPNX010000460.1:0-2512 GCA_044378145.1 Flavobacteriales bacterium
GTAAATATTAAAGTACAGTTGGGTTCGGTATGTTGTTGGGAACTTTAAGCGTAAGAAATGACAACGGACAGTATCAACATGCCTGCCTATTATTTCGGCAACACGGTCGCGCTCCTCGCCCACCTTCTCTATATGCAGGTACGATGCATACGACGGATGCACACCCATTGGATATTTATCGCCCAGCCTTTTAATCAACTGCTGAAAGCCACGGTTTTCCCAATCGGGGTTTTTATCGTTGTGGCCATAATCGGCTACCAGCACAAAAAACTGCAGGCGGTGCTTGTATTTGGCTACCATGCGTTCAATTATACCGTAGGTATTATACGGGTCGTTGGCATCGTGCATCCAGCTTTTAATGCGCACAGGAATCTGCTTAAACTTAAAGTCTAACACATCGCCTGCCAGGCCTGCAACACCGCGCAAAAAGCCCTTGTGTGCAAACGCAAAAGCATTATCAATATCTATAGTTGACAGAAACTCAAACTTGGGTTTGCTCCAGGTAAAATCGGAATAGACAACGGCTATCATATCAGCCAATTGCTGGCTCCAGATATTAACTACCGGCCTATTTAAAAAGCCGTATTTATAATGGATAGATTCTGTTGGAATGTAGCGGTCGTGGTTATCACGTTCATGCGGCAAATACTCCTCATACCGGCTTGCCATGTAAAACGCTGAAGCAAAAATATCAAACGGTACTATGGCTTTACTATCGGTAGAAAATATAGTGGCTAAGCCTTTATACTCTTCGCATTTGGCAGGTCGTTCGGTGCGGAAGCCTGTTTCATTTAACAAGCCCTCGGCATATACAAAAGGCTCATTACCTATAGCCTGTTTACCGTACGATAGCTTAGGCCCAGTGTGCCTGTTTAGCTCATCAACATTATCTGTCAGGGTGTATTCAACATGCGTGCAACTGGTAAACACCAGCTTTACAGCATAGCGCAAACGGTTGGTTATTTCAGGCGAATAGATTAGCAGCATACTAGAAATAATCAGCTAAAATTTCTTTGTTTAATTCGTGCTTACCAACAAAGGTTTTGCTTTGGTAGCGCACTCCCCAGGTATCAAGCATTTCCATCAATTTCTCTGTATAGCCTTGGGGGATTAAGGTATCTTCTGTACCATAAAGAACACTGATATCGGCATGCTGAGAAATAGCAGCAAATTGCTCCGGCACTAAATCGTTAGGGATATCGCCCGAGCATAAAACCATCTTGTTAAACTTAGGCGTTCCCATGGTAGCCCAACGGCAAAGCGTTGCACAGCCTTGCGAAAAGCCCAGTCCGTTCAATTCTATATCTCCTAAGGGTTGTATCACTTCGCTAAGAATGGTATCTAAATAGGTAACATTATCGGCTATATCAGCATTGCGGTCTTCGCGGGTCATCCAGCTGGCAACAACATCGCCACCAAGGCCCTTGGCATAAAAGCGCGATAAACCTTCCGGTGCAATTACCAGTGTATCGTCTTTTATTAAACCTGCAAATTCATTAATGAATACCGAACCCAAAAAGCCGTAGCCATGCAGGGCTACCCAAACTTTTGCGGGGTTAACGGTGTTGCCTAAGGTAAAATACCTTGCAGTGCGGCGGGTGGTAATATTATGTGCCAATGGTTGTACCATGCACAAATCTACTCAATTAGGCCTCTGCCTGCTTTTTTAATCTCGCCTTTTTCCTTCATCTCGCCTACTATTTTATCTAACAGGCCATTTACAAAGGCTTTGCTTTGAGGCGTGCTGTATATTTTAGAAAGCTCTATGTACTCATTCATTGATACCTTAACAGGAATGCTGGAAAAATGCATAATCTCTGCAATGGCCATTTTAATCAGCAATACATCCATGGCGGCAAGGCGTTCTATCTCCCAGTTTTTAACCTTAGAAATAATCAGATCCTCGTATGCTTTTGATGATAGTATAGTTTTGCGGAAAAGCTCTTTGGTAAACTTAGCATCGTCATCAGCATCTTTGTAGGTTGCCAATAAGCGTTGCCCTTCGTTAGAGTTCTCATTAAACAACTCAACAGTGCGGGCAAGTGCGCCGATAGTAACTACCCAATCGTCAGCAAAGTAAATGCTATCCTCCTCCATCTTCTCGCGCAAATCCTCATCAGGGGCAATGTACTCCTCAATAAGGGCCAGCACAATGTTTTTATCATCGGCAAACGATTTGCCGGGCTTAGCCATGTACTTTTGGTATTCTTCGCCCTGAGTAAATTTGCCCAATAAGCGGCGAATAAGCTCATAACGGGGCTGCCAGTTTACTTTGTATTTAACAACCTTATCGTGCAACTCTGCATTGTTCTGCAAAAGCTCTATAAGCTTGTTGTTAATGAATTTGGTATTCGGATTTAAATCGTCGGCAGTAGGCAGGCGTTTATGCTTGCGCTCTTCTGTAATTTGCCATGCACACTCTTTAAGCTCAACTACCAGTTGCAGCATCCAGATGTACAATTCGTATGTCTTATCTATACTGTAAAATAACTCCTTTTCTCCGCGCGCAATA
>JBIPNX010000461.1:0-2510 GCA_044378145.1 Flavobacteriales bacterium
AATTTTAAAATCGCCGCCAATGCCATTGTTTACCTGCGCATTTTTCATCGACTCCAGCATCGATATCTGATCCAGCGAATCGCCAAACTGAAAGGGGCGTAAATCGCTTCCCTGTTCATCTCCGGTGCCGGTGTATTTGGTGCTGTGGTTGCCGCTTTTTCCTTTCTTAAGCTTGCCGAAAATCTTTTCCAGCGCCTGGCTTCGTATGGCCTGTTCTGTTTTAGCAGTGATAACCATAGAGCCTTCTTGCGGATTATCATCGCGCAGGTAGCCGCGGTCTTTCAGTTCCTGGATAAAATCGCCAATGCCATAGTCGGGTGTGGTAAGCTGGTATTCCTTGTCCAGCTCGGTAAGCCACGATATAGCCTCGCCCACATCGCCACTGGTGTAGGTAATCAACTGCTTGAAAATATCAAACAACCTCTCAAACGGTGTTTGGTCGGGCTTATCAAATTTAGAGAAGCGAAATCCTATCATGCGGCTTATGGAACAGGTAAGTTAGTGTTTTGTTTTAGTTATCTGAAATCTGAAATTTGAAACCTGAAACCTGAAATTTATATTATCACCAACTCTTCTAACTTTCAATTTTCAGTTTTAACCTTTCAGGCACAATGTTATGCATGCATACTATTTTATTTATATATTCGTGCTGTAAAAAACATTGAGCATGGACGTAAAAAAGTACATTAATAACGCCAAAAAGGGCGGCAAAGACCTATGGATACTGAACTTTTTGTTTGGCTGGGGAATTCCTTTTAACGCGCCGCACAAGGTTAAGGTATTAGAAGTGACAGATACTTCTATTAAGGCCCGTTTCCCGTACATACGCAAAAACCTTAACCACGTTAAAGGTCTGCATGCATGCGGCCTGGCTGCTTTGAGCGAGTTTACCGCCGGTACAACTCTTATGAGCCGTATCGACTTTAAGCAGTACCGTCTGATTATGAGCGAGCTTAAAATGGAGTATTTCTATCAGGGTAAGAGCGACGCCATTGCGCAATACGAATTGAGCGACGAGTGGATTAGTACTAACATCATTAAACCTCTTGAAACGCAGGATTCTGTATATGTAGAGTGCGCTGTAAAGGTACACGATGTGCAGGGCAACCACTTATGCACAGGCACCAGCAAATGGCAGCTTAAGCGTTGGGATAAGGTGAAGACGAAGTTGTAATCACCTCATAACATAAAGACATAAAAAAAGCCCCGACGTTACTGTCAGGGCTTTTCTTTTAATACAGTACTCTGAAACGTATGGTATTATCAATCTTTTTAAGGTCCTGCTTTATCGATTCGTCGTACTCTTTATCAATATCAATAATCAGGTAGCCAACGTTGCCTTTGGTTTTAAGGTACTGCGCCAGGATGTTGATTTTCTTTGCCCACAACAACGTGTTTATCTGCGCAAGCATACCCGGTTTATTCTGGTGGATATGCAGCAGCCTGTGTGCTTTGGGTATAGGTGCTAATATTAAATTTGGCAGGCTTTTGCAGCCGTGCGTATAGCCCTTGTTTATATAGTCGATGAGTTTTTGTGATAGGCCACTATCAGTAGCAAAAACAGCAATGCCGTGCTGCGAGCAATAATGCAAATCAACACCCGATTTATCCTTACCATCAACACCAATAGCCATAAGGCGCGGCATGTGTTGCAGGGTTTCTTTATCAAGGGTAAAGCCATTAGGGAGTACTATTATTCCTGTCTTTGCCAGCTTTGAGGCAATAGGTAATTTATTGAAATGGTGGAACGAGAACCCCTCGTTTACAAACCACTCTTTAATGCCATCGTTACTTACTAAAGAGGCAACCTCTATCCTGTTTTTTGGGTACGATACCGATGCCTTAATACCATGAGAGAACAACACTTCATCAAAGTTGGGAGCTACATGGTCGGCGTTGTCTACCGCGCTGGCACGTTCAATATTTTCGGTAAAGGCAATAAAGCGGCTGGCACCTCCCTGCTTCATCAGGAAGTCAGAATACCCATCACCAATAGCTATGACTTCACCCTTTAATTTCAGGGCTTTCATTTGGGCTATTTTACCGTTGTGTTTGGCCAGGTGGTTCTTCTTGTCGAAGCCGGTGATGTTGCCTTTTTTATCGTACACAAAGGTATTGGCAAATACACGGTTGGCTTTGATGCCGTAGCGCTCTACAATAGGGTCTATAAACTCTTTAAACCCGGCAGACACCACATAAATATTAGCGGCATTATTGGTAAAAAACGATTTGTTACGTTTTATTGATGGCGATATTTTTTTTGACAAACGCTTTACCAATTCAGGTAAGTGAGCCTTGTTAGCTTTGAGTAAATCTACCCGCAGCGATAGTGATTGTGTAAAGCTAATCTCACCATTGACACCACGGTTGGTGATGTCTTCAATCTGCTTTATTACTTCGTCTTTATCGGCTTGTTTTGCCAGCGATATCGCGGCCAGTTCTTCCAATGCTTCTACGCTGGTTAGCGTGCTATCAAAATCGAAAACAAAAATCTTATCCTTGGGCATTAA
>JBIPNX010000462.1:0-2504 GCA_044378145.1 Flavobacteriales bacterium
GGTTTGATATACCAGATTTATAACGAGCGTTGTTTCCGTGCAGGAGCAATGGATTTTGACGATTTACTTTTCAAAACCAACATCCTGCTGCGCGACCATGTAGATGTGCTGCATAAATACCAGGAAAAGTTTAAGTACATATTGGTAGATGAGTATCAGGATACCAACTACTCGCAATACCTGATTGTAAAAAAACTGGCTGCCAAGTACGAGAATATTTGTGTGGTGGGCGATGATGCGCAAAGTATATACGCTTTCCGCGGGGCTAACATCCAAAACATATTAAACTTTAAAAGCGATTACCCCGAGGTTAAGGTTTTTAAACTGGAACAAAACTACCGTTCTACCAAAAATATAGTTGGCGCGGCAAATAGCATTATTGCCAATAACCAGGACCAACTGGAAAAAGTAGTTTGGACCGCCAACGAACCTGGAGAGCCTATCAGGGTATATAAATCGCTTACCGATAATGAGGAGGGAGGCATTGTAGCCAGCAACATTTTTGAAACAAAAATGAATGAGCAGGCCCACAATAAAGACTTTGCCATTTTGTACCGAACCAACTCGCAAAGCCGCGCAATGGAGGAGGCCCTGCGTAAGCTGAATATCCCGTACCGTATTTACGGAGGCTTATCGTTCTATGCCCGTAAAGAGATTAAAGACCTGTTGGCCTATTTTAACCTGGCCATCAATAATAAAAATGAGGAAGCGCTAAAGCGTGTAATCAATTACCCTGCACGAGGAATTGGCAAAACATCGTTAGAAAGGATGATTGTTCTGGCTAATGAAAACAATGTATCGCCATGGGATATAGTAGCCAATGCCGAGCACTTTAAAGTTCAATTGGGTGCGGCAGCAGCAGCTAAAATGACTGAGTTTGCCAATATGATTAAGAGCTTTAGTGTGATGCTAAAAGCCCAGAATGCTTATGAGCTTTCATCGCATATTGCAACCTCCAGCGGATTGCTAAAAGAGTTGTATAACGACCGTTCTCCCGAGGGTGTATCGCGTTACGAGAATATAGAAAGCTTACTGAATAGTATTAAAGAGTTTGTAGATAGCGAAGACGAGATTGATACCCTTGAGCAAGACCTGCAAAACCTTGACCAGGGCGGCGCTGTTGATACCGGTACAGGTGAGCTATACACCAATACCAACCGCATAAAAACATTAGACGAATACATAAAGGATATTGCCCTGCTTACGGATGCAGATAAGGATGACCCTGCAGATGCAGACCGTGTATCGTTAATGACTATACACGCCTCTAAAGGCCTGGAGTTTAACTATGTGTATGTGGTGGGCTTAGAGGAGAATTTATTCCCTTCTCACTTATCACTAAACGCCCGTGCCGATTTGGAAGAGGAACGCCGATTGTTTTACGTAGCCCTTACCCGTGCTAAAAAACGTGCGATATTAACTTATTCAGAAACACGCTACCGTTGGGGCAACCTGGTAGTGGCAGAGGCCAGCCGTTTTATTGAGGAACTGGAAGAGAAATATGTAGAGCATGCCGTTGATAAACGCAAGCAGCAAGCGCCTACTTATTTGGGTATGAACCGCAACCCTTTTACACAGGAACGTACAGAGGTATTTCAGAAGAAAGAAAAACCGCAACCAACTGTTAACCCGGTTGTGGTGCCTAAAGGCAACTTTAAAAAGGTTAGCGCTGCCAACCCGGTTAAAAACACCACCAGCGATTTTGTAGCTGATGACCCTGCCTTATTGCAAACAGGCATGGATGTGGAGCACGAACGCTTTGGTATAGGCAAGATTGTAAACCTTGAAGGAGGAACAAACGATATTAAAGCAACCGTATTCTTCCAGGGATTGGGGCAAAAGCAACTGCTTTTGCGCTACGCCAAGCTAAAGATTGTAAAGTAGGTTATTTTACCTTCCTAAAGCTACCGGTAAAGCTTTGGCCACCGCTGGTGCCAGAATAGGATATAATGTTACCCTCTACTTTGGTAATGCGCACTCGCATAATAGTACCAATGGGTATATGAGTAAAGTCGGGCCGGGTGTTTTTAATTACCGTTGCTTTATACTCGCAGTTGTTTAGCCACTCCAGCTTCGATTTTAGTACATATTTTTTGTCTGATGAGTACTCGTAATGAAATTTCTTTGTCATAACTACAAGGCTGGTAGATACCACATCGTTGTAAACAAAGGTGCCTTTGTGCATTACAGAACAATCAGGTGTTTGGGCCGTTAAAGAAAGAGAAGCGGCTATAAAGGCAATAATGAATAGCATTTTTAGTTTAGTCATAGGTAGTCCATTTTGAATTACTTGCTCAATTAGGCAAATATATACTACTTTTACATTTATAATTATCCTAAACGGATTATGGAATACAACACCCAGAGAAAACAATTGGTCATTGCCGAGTATGGCAGGGTAATACAAAACATGGTTAGTGAGTTGCTTAAGATTGAGGACCGCGAAAAGCGTAACCGCAATGCTAAAGCCGTTATTAACCAAATGGCTCAGCTTACCCCCCGCG
>JBIPNX010000053.1:0-9161 GCA_044378145.1 Flavobacteriales bacterium
TTTTGCCTTGCTGAAACTCCAGGTTTACATAAAAACCTTTGCTTTGGCCGCCGCGCGGGTACATGTGGCAGCGTATGCTGTTGCCCGATGTGTATAGCATGCCGGGCATGCTTAGGTAGCCTTCTATAATAATGGTTTTGCGGGCATTGTCAAATGATGCGTCATCAACCTCCTTTGGGTCAAGCTTTTGCAGTTCTTCCCATGTCATTTCTACAGGGACAGATGCCTGGGCTTTTTTATTCGCCTTTTCGGTGCTGTCTTTTTTAAGTTGTTCCAGTTGTTTGGCGCTGTCTTCATCGCTTTGGCCGCCGCCACAAGAGCTAAGTGCCAATAAAGCAATGGCAATAGCTGAGTATAATTTTGTTTTCATGTTAAGTGGTTTTCTTTTGCAAGATTATAAAAAAATAACCCTCCTAACCATGACGAATGATAAATGAACAATGGCACTTGTTTATTAACATTTACGGTAAAAATAAATTAGCCGCCTAATCATAATTGCTATTTTTACAACATGAAAGACCCAAACGACTCTATTGGCTACCTTTTGATGCAAATTGGCAAGCAGCGCCGCACAATGAGCAATGCCCTCCTAAACCAGCAAAAATTGCACTCAGGGCAAGACCTTATGCTCTATTACCTTAGCGAGGAAGACGGGCAAACGGCTTCGCAACTTGCAGATAAACTGTCTGTTAAACCTGCAACTATTACAAATATGGTAGACCGCATGGCGGCAGAAGGGTTATTAGAACGCCGCAAAGGAACAATTGATAAACGTACCGCCCGGGTATTTTTAACCACCAAAGGCCATACTGTTTTTGCCAGTATTGATAAGGCCTGGGAAGATGTGGAGGATAAAACCACAAAAGGGCTTTCTATCATAGAAAAATTCATGCTAAAGCGCCTTTTGTACCAGGTTTACACCAATTTATCGTAAAATAATTTAGCTGGCTAATTATACAGTTAAATTGCATATTTATAAATAGTTAGGCTGAAAAAGCAACAAATAAGGCCGGATATAGGTTTAAAGGGTATGTTAAAGCACGCAGTAAAAAAGAAGGGCTATATGAACCGGGATACCTTAGCCATGATATTGGCTTATACCCGGAATGATACCCCCTTCACCGCTAAACTGATTGGCATTGCTACGCTGGTGTACATATTTATGCCGGTTGATATAATACCCGATGTTATTCCGCTGGCGGGTTGGCTCGATGATATCCTTATTGGTTACCAGCTTACTAACTGGGCACAATCGTTTGTCCCCGAGCCTATAATGGAGGAATGCCGTGCCGAAGCCAAAATTAAAGCAAGGCAGATTCGTAACTGGCTTATAGCGCTGGCCATAGTGTTTGTGGTGTTTGCCATTACTATGATGTTCCTATTGTGGAAATTGGTAGAGTGGTTGTTCGGGTTGCTGTAATGTCTTAAAAGATAATTCTCCCTTTAAATAAAGGGAGTACCTCTGACCTTGTGTCAGAGGGGTGGGATTTTTAGCGCCTCACATTTTTCTTTATTAAAAATCCCCCTTCACGCCTGCGGCGTGACACCCCCTTTATTTAAAGGGGGATTAAAACAATAGTGGGATTTTATTAGATATTTGCACACCTTGAATCTCCTCAATAAAATACAAGCCGGCTGGCTGGTTGCATTGGTTTACACCGTGTTTGCCATTGTGCTGCTCCTTTTTATGGACGGTATGTTTATGGATGGGGTGCTGTATTCGGCCGTATCGCGCAACATGGCACTGGGCAACGGAACCTTTTGGAACCCTGCTTTTTCGCAAACCATGCACACGCCTTTTCATGAGCAGCCACCGTTTATGCTCTGGTTTCAAAGCCTGTTTTTTAGTGTATTTGGTACGGAGAATATTTACCCCGAACGTATTTACTGCTTGCTGTTTTTAGTGCTTACTGTTTGGGCTATGGCGAGATTCTGGGTTAAGCTTACCCAAGACAAAACAACTACCTGGTGGCCTGTGCTGCTGTTCCTGATAATTCCTACCATTAGCTGGGGCTTTATTAATAACGTAATGGAGAATACCATGTCGTTGTTTGATATACTGGCAGTGTATTTTATTTACCGCTACATGAGCGAGGACAAGAAAGCCATGCTATTACTACCTGCTGTTGCGTTTACCTTTCTAGCATCGTTTAGCAAGGGCATACCGGGCTTATTTCCCATTGCGGTGCCTGTGCTATACTCGTGGAGTATAGAGCGTAAAATACTCTCTAAAAAGGCCTTTATAGGCGGCGCAGTGTTGTTGCTATCGTTAATAGGTATATACTACTTGTTGATACAAATTCCTGCAGCTAAAGAGAGTTATGTACTGTACTTTAAATCGAGGTTCCCAAACTTTCCCAACACCCTGCATAGCAACACAGGCAACCGGTTACAGCTATTGCAAAACCTGGTGCAGGAACTGGCCATGCCGTTAGGCTTCATTGCCTTTTTGGCGTTGGCTAATTACCTACATAGAAAGCCCTCATACATTAGCAAAGCCAACAATCCTAAAACCCTATTCTTTTTGCTGGTAGCACTTTCGGCATCGTTGCCTATTATGGTATCGTACGAACAGCGAGGCTTTTATCTGAATACTTCCATGCCGTATTTTGCTATGGCTATGGCAGTGGCATTTGTGCCGCTTACCGGCGCGTTTGAGGGAATTAGCCATAAATTTCTTAATGGTTTTAAAGCGGTATTGGCGGTGGCTTTTATTGCAGGCATTGGCTTAACGGTTTTTAAAGCAGGGCAATATAAGCGCGATGCAGACAGGCTTTCAGCCATTAAAACCCTTAAAAAAATCACCCCAAAAGGCAGCATTATCTATTGCAATAAAGCCCTATGGGCAGACTGGAGCCTACACAACTACCTGCAACGGTTTGGTGAGATTAGTTTGAGCCAGAATGAGCCTGTTCAGTATGGGCTGTATATCCAATTAAAGACCGATAAAACGTCTGTGCCTTCTACCTATATGCCCCACGATAAGGGCTGCGAATGGGTAGATGTGTATGTGGTAAAATAAAAAAGCCCCACTAGTGCAGGGCTTCTATAATCAAGGAATCTATTTATCCTTTTTAATCAAGGTAAAGACAATTACGCTGTATGTAGCGCAGGTGCTTTATAATCGTTCATGTAGTGGTGGCGTACCAGCTCGGGGTTACGTACGTGCAGCTCAAACTCGTCGCGGAAGTGGCGAATGGCCGAGGCTACAGGCCATGCAGCAGCATCGCCCAACGGACAAATGGTGTTGCCTTCTATCTTCTTAGCTACGTCTACCAATAAATCAATATCACCTTCAGTACCGTGGCCATGTTCTATGCGGTGAAGCACTTTCTCCATCCAGCCTGTACCTTCGCGGCAAGGGCTGCACTGGCCGCAGCTTTCGTGGTGATAGAAGCTGGTAAAGTTCCACAGGTTGCGTACGATACAAGCGTTTTCATCAAACACAATAAAACCACCCGAGCCCAGCATAGATCCGGTAGCAAAGCCACCGTCAGAAAGGCTTTCGTAGCTCATGTTACGTGGGGTGCCTGCAGCAGTTTTCAGCAACAGTTCGCCCGGTAAAATAGGTACCGATGAACCACCGGGAACGCAAGCCTTAAGCTGCTTTCCGCCGGCAATACCACCGCAGTATTCGTCAGAGTATAGGAATTCTTCAACAGGTAAACCCAGTTCAATCTCGTAAACGCCGGGCTTAACAATATTACCGCAGGCAGAGATAAGCTTAGTGCCGGGCGATTTCTCCGTGCCCAGTTTGGCGTATTCAGCGCCGCCGTTGTTTACAATCCACGGGGTTACTGCTATAGATTCTACGTTGTTTACCACTGTAGGGCAGCCGTAAAGGCCTTTAATGGCGGGAAATGGGGGCTTAATGCGCGGGTTGCCGCGTTTGCCTTCCAGGCTCTCTAAAAGGGCTGTTTCTTCGCCGCAGATATAAGCGCCACCACCCGACTGTACATACAGGTCTAAGTCGTAGCCTTTGCCTAAAATGTTTTTGCCTAACCAGCCGTTGGCATATGCTTCATCAATTGCTTTTTGAAGGATAGGGAACAACCAGCGGAACTCGCCACGCATGTATATGTAGGCGGTGTTTGCACCCAGCGCGTAGCTCGATACAATCATACCCTCAACTAATAAGTGGGGAATATATTCAATAAGGTAACGGTCTTTAAAGGTGCCCGGCTCGCTCTCATCGGCGTTGCATACCAGGTAGCGGGTAGGGTTGCTTTTATCAATAAAGCTCCACTTTAAACCGGTAGGGAAACCCGCACCGCCACGTCCGCGAAGTACCGAAGTTTTCACCTCGTTTACTATCTCGTCGGGGGTCATGGTTTTTACGGCTTTTTCAACTGCACGGTAGCCGCCGTGTTGGCGGTATGCTTCGTAGCCGCGGATGCCCGGCTTATCAATATGCTCTAAAAGTACTTTTACTTTAGCTCCCATAGTTGTTGCTTAGTTTAAGCCCGCTACGGTAAGCGGATCGGTTTTGTATACTTTGCTAGGGTCGGTATTGCGGAAGTAGTTGAAAATGCGGTCTACTTTCTCTTCAGTCAGTCGCTCGTAGTAATGGTCGCCCACCTGCATCATAGGGCCGTAGCCGCATGCTGCCATGCATTCAACAGTTTTCAGGGTGAACATACCATCTGGGGTAGTTTCGCCTACTTTAATGCCCAGTTTGGCCTGGATATAGTCCTGAATTTTCTCAGCACCTACTAAGCAGCAAGGGCCTGTTTTGCAAAACTCTAATACGTATTTGCCAACGGGTTTAAGGTTGTACATGGTGTAGAACGATGCTACCTCGTATACCTCAATAGGCTGAATATCTAATATAGAGGCTACGTAGTCCATTACGGGCACGTCCAGCCAATTGTCAAACTCTTCCTGCGCAAGGTGCAAAATGGGCAGCAATGCCGACTTTTGGCGACCCTCGGGGTAACGCTTGATAATGGCCTCAACCTTGGCCATTGTTTCGGGTTTAAATTTTATTTCTGACATAATCAATTACGCGTCTAATTCGCCCGCTATTACGTTCATGCTACTCATGGTAAGGATAGCATCTGATAACATAGAGCCTTTAATCATTTCGGCATAAGCCTGGTAGTAAATAAAGCATGGGCGGCGGAAGTGCAAGCGGTAAGGCGTGCGGCCACCATCGCTTACAAGGTAAAAACCTAACTCGCCATTGCCACCTTCAACACTATGGTAAACCTCGCCTTTAGGCACATCGGTTTCGCCCATTACTATCTTAAAGTGATAGATTAACGCTTCCATTTTGGTGTATACATCGTCTTTCGGAGGCAGGTAAAACTCAGGGATGTCGGCATGGTAATCGCCCTCGGGCAGGTTATTCATAGCCGCTTTAATAATCTTTAAGCTCTCCCAAATCTCGGTATTACGCACCATAAAACGGTCGTAGGTATCGCCGTTGGTACCAACAGGTATGGTAAAGTCAAAATCTTCGTACGATGAGTATGGGTTCATAACCCTTACATCATAATCAACACCGGCGGCGCGCAGGTTAGGGCCGGTAAAGCCATAAGCCAAAGCACGTTCGGCAGATATAGGGCCTGTGCCAATGCAGCGGTCCATAAAAATACGGTTGCGGCTAAGCAGGCGCTCAAATTCGGCCCAACGTTTTTCTATTGATGCAACAGCATCTTTAATCTTCTCCCAGGTTTTCTTGTTAAAGTCGCGCTCAAAACCACCTATACGGCCAATGTTGGTAGTAAGGCGGGCGCCGCAAATTTCTTCGTACACCTCGTAAATCTTCTCACGGTCTTGCCATACATAGGTAAAACCTGTAAGCGCACCGGTATCAACCCCAATAACCGAGTTACAAACGATATGGTCGGCAATGCGGGCCAGTTCCATAATGATGATGCGCATGTACTGCGCACGCTTAGGAATCTCAGCACCGATAAGTTTCTCCATTGTCATGTGCCAGCCCATGTTGTTTATGGGCGACGAGCAATAGTTCATCCTGTCGGTAAGCGGGGTAATCTGATAGTACGGGCGGTGTTCCGCAATTTTTTCAAACGCGCGGTGTATGTAGCCTATGGTAGGTTCAGACGATACGATAATCTCGCCGTCCATCTTCAAAATGTTTTGAAAGATGCCGTGCGTAGCGGGGTGTGTAGGCCCCAGGTTAAGCGTATTGTATTCCTTCTCTTCTTCTATATCGGTATACTGCTGCATAATGCGTATGCGTTAGTTATTTGCTAATTTTTTTTGGCAATTGTGCTTTCCCGGGAAACACATCGAAAGTAACGCCGTTGTTACCTTCTGAACGGCCAAAATAGCGGTCGTCTTTGTCGGTGCGGGTATCGTCTTCCAACGGGTATTGTTTAAGCAGTGGGTGGTAGTCCATGTCTTCCACATTAAGAATAATGCGAAGATCTGGGTGGCCCACGAAGTTTATGCCGAAAAACTCAAAGGCTTCGCGCTCCATCCAGTTGGCGGTAGGCCATAGCACGGTGGCGGTAGGCATATCCACATCGGCTGATGGGAAGAACACCTCTAACCTCATACGGAAGTTATTGGTAAAGCTGTGCAGGTGGTAAATAACACCCAGCTCTTTATCCTTGTTTTCAGGATAGTGTATGCCACACAGCGAGGTTAAAAAGTTCATTTGGATAGTGCTATCCTCCTTCAAAAACCTTAAAATATCTATTATCTGTTCGCGCTTTACAAAGGCGGTAAGCATACCGTAAGGCTCGTAGGCGTGCTCAATGGCATCGCCAAACTTCTCTTGCAGCGTAGCTAAAACAGACGCGTTGTTTACTTCGGCCATTATTTAATGTTATAGCTTTCTAATAATGCTTTGTACTCTTCACCGTTACGGCGGCGCAGGCTCTCGTTAGCGGCCAGCTCCTGTATCTGCATAATGCCCTCAATAATCTGCTCGGGGCGCGGTGGGCAGCCGGGTACGTAAACGTCAACCGGAATTACCTTGTCTATGCCCTGTAGTACGCTGTAGCTGTCGAAAATACCACCGCTGCTGGCGCAGGCGCCTACGGCAATAACCCAGCGTGGCTCGGCCATTTGCTCGTACACATGCTTTAAAATCGGGCCCATTTTTTTGGCTATGGTACCCATAACCATCAGCAGGTCGGCCTGGCGTGGCGAGAAGCTAAGGCGCTCCATACCAAAACGCGAAAGGTCGTAATTGGGACCCATGGTACTCATAAACTCAATACCGCAGCACGATGTGGCAAAAGGCAATGGCCACAAACTGTTTTTGCGGGCCATACCAACCACGGTGCTCAGGTTAGTGGCTAAAAAGCCTTCGCCCTGAAGTCCTACCGGCTGTTCTTCTACTATTTTAACGTTGCTCATGCTAAAAATCTCCTTAAATTGATTGGTGGGTTACTCCCACTTTAAAGCTCCTTTTTTGATGATGTATAAAAAGCCCAGTAAAAGGAAGGCGATAAATATCAGCATCTCTACAAAACCAAACAAGCCAAGTTCCTTAAAGTTCACTGCCCAGGGGTAAAGGAAGATAACCTCTACATCGAACAAAACGAAAAGGATGGCGGTAAGGAAGTACTTGATGGAAAAGGGCATGCGGGCGTTGCCTTGCGACTCTATACCGCACTCAAAATTCTCTAGTTTTTCTTCGCTTTTACGCTTAGGCCCCCATACGTGGGTAAGGGTCATGGCCAGTGTTACAAAGCCGCCTGCTACAAGAAGTTGCAGCACAATAGGAATATAGTTGACTGATTGCATCTGTTGTTTTGCACTGAATTTTAAGGCTGCAAATATAGCAAATATTGCAATTGGCGTGCAAAGTAAGGTTATTTAGATGCGGTTTAATTTAGGGGTGGTGAAATAGGGTAAAAGCCCATTTTTCCGATACCCGCCCAAAATTGTATGCTGCCGTTTGCCTTAAAACCCTATTTTTGCTGACTATTATTATTGGTAAGACTGATGAAATTGAGAATTCTGGCTCTTGTAGCCGCTATATTCGGGTTGGCTGCTTTTAGCGCTAATGCCCAAACAGGAACTGTTCGTGGTTTTGTTTACGATAAAAAAACAGGTGAGCCGGCGCCCTTTGTAGGGGTGTTTTTAAAAGGCACCACCATGGGTATATCTACCGATATAAACGGCCTTTTTAGCATTACCAATGTGCCTGCGGGCAGCTATGTGCTGGCATCTAAGGGCCTTGATTACGATAGTACCTTCACCAATATTACCGTAAAAGCCAACGCCATTACCGCACAAAATATTTATGCCGAAAAGAAAAGCATATCCATTAAGGGCGTTAGTATTTATGGCGACAGGCAGGCCGACAAAACCCGTCCGAAAATATCAGAGATAAGCATCACCCCTAAGGAGATGAATAAGATACCTACCGTTGGTGGCCAGGCCGACCTTGCCCAATACATGCAGGTGTTGCCGGGCGTAGTTTCTACCGGCGACCAGGGCGGGCAGTTATACATACGCGGTGGCTCTCCGGTGCAAAACAAAACGCTGTTGGACGGGATGATAGTTTATAACCCATTCCACTCAATTGGCTTTTTCTCTGTTTTTGATGCCGACATTATCCGTAATGCCGATGTGTATACTGGAGGTTTCGGCGCTGAGTTTGGCGGCCGTATATCGTCTATCATGAACATTACCACCCGCGACGGTAACAAAAAGAATTTCTCGGGCAAGGTATCTGTAAACCCTTTTACCTCTAAAATTTTGCTTGAAACGCCTATAAAGCGCCAAAGCGAAGACGGTGGCAGCAGCTCGTCGTTTTTGTTCTCGGCAAAATCGGCCTACCTTAATAAAACAGCCCCTATATTTTATACCTACGCAGACAGTGCCGGCCTGCCTTTCAGCTTTAACGATTTGTATGGCAAGTTCTCTATCAACGGTGCTAACGGCAGCAAAATAAACCTGTTTGGTATGCACTTTACCGATGGGGTAAATTATGCCGGTGGCTCTAAACTGCGTTGGAACACATCGGGCGGCGGTAGTAACTTTGTATTGGTGCCAAACAACTCGCAGGTAATTTTTGAGGGTAACTTTGCATACTCTCAATACAAAATTACCCTTAGCGAGAACGACCAAAAGCCCCGTACCAGCGCCATCAATGGTTTTAACTTAGGTTTAGGCTTTAAGCAATTCTTTAAAAAGAGCGAGATTAAATACGGTATGGATGTTCTTGGTTTCCG
>JBIPNX010000089.1:0-7423 GCA_044378145.1 Flavobacteriales bacterium
GTACGCGAATATATTATCCCCAGCCCATAAGCTGCCGAAGCAAGGTATTGCGGGGTTTTATAAGGCTTTGTTTTTAGCGTGGTATCAACTATAAAGGTTACTTTGCATTTCTTCAGTTCTTCCTTAAATATCCTCCTGGCTTCAAAGTAGTTGTATATTTTAAGTGCATCGTATGCTTTAACAAGTTTCTTTTGGGCATACGTATTATAGCCAACCAGCAAAGCAATAATAAGCACAACCGAACGTTTACCCATTTCTCAATAAAATTATTCTGCAATATTAACTTACATTCTAAACTATGGCAATAAAATAAAATAGAATTTCATACAACATACTATAGCGGCTATTGTTGATAACAAAATAAAAATCAGCCAAACATTTTTAATAAACAATTTAATGCTAAAAAAATACTGCATTATGTGCGTATAATTAATAAAATAAGCTATTTTTGCACCCTTAACTTTAAAAATATTATTTTACAAATGGGATATTTATTTACATCAGAATCGGTTTCAGAGGGTCACCCTGATAAAGTCGCCGATCAAATTTCAGACGCGTTAATTGACCACTTCTTAGCATTCGACCCAAATTCAAAAGTAGCTTGTGAGACTTTAGTTACTACCGGACAGGTTGTTTTAGCAGGTGAGGTAAAATCAAGGACCTATTTAGATGTACAGGAAATTACCCGCGAGGTAATCCGTAAAATTGGCTACACCAAAAGCGAATATATGTTTGAGGCTAACTCATGCGGTATATTCTCGGCCATACACGAACAAAGCGCTGATATTAACCAGGGCGTTGAACGTAAAAAGAAAGAAGACCAGGGCGCAGGCGACCAGGGCATGATGTTTGGTTACGCTTGCCGCGAAACTGACACCTATATGCCACTTCCTTTAGAACTGGCCCACTTAATGCTACGCGAACTTGCTGTTATACGTCGCGAAGGAAAAGTAATGACTTACCTACGTCCTGACGCAAAATCTCAGGTTACTATTGAGTACGGTGATGATAACCAACCATTACGCATAAACGCATTAGTACTATCTACCCAGCATGACGACTTTGCAAAAGAGCCTGAAATGCTTGCGCAGATTAAGAAAGACGTTCAGGATATCCTTATCCCACGTATATTAAAACAAGTACCTGAGCGTGTTCAGGCGTTGTTTAACTCACGTTATAAACTACACGTAAATCCAACCGGCAAATTTGTTATTGGTGGCCCACACGGCGACACCGGTTTAACAGGCCGTAAAATTATTGTTGATACTTACGGTGGACGTGGCGCCCACGGTGGTGGTGCTTTCTCTGGTAAAGACCCCTCTAAAGTTGACCGTTCTGCTGCTTACGCTGCCCGCCACATGGCTAAAAACCTTGTTGCCTCAGGTGTTTGCGACGAAGCTCTTGTACAGGTAGCTTACGCTATTGGTGTTGCTGAGCCTGTTGGCTTGTTTATAAACACTTACGGTACTTGCAAACTACACATTACCGATGGCGAGCTGGCACAAGTACTTTCTAAAGTATTTGATATGCGCCCATACGCTATTGAAAAACGTTTTGCACTTCGCACACCTATTTATACTGAAACTGCCGCTTACGGACACATGGGCCGCACGCCCCAAACCGTAACCAAAACTTTTAAAGATGGTGGTGGCAATATCAAGAAAATCAAGGTTAAATTATTCCCTTGGGAAGAGCTTGATTACGTTAAAGCCATTAAAAAAGCCCTTAAGAAATACGAAAAACCTCAACGTGGCCGTGGCCGTCCTGAGAAAGAGTATACTTACGAAGAGCTTTTAGCTATGGTTGAAAAACCAAAACGTGGCCCGGGCCGTCCTAAAAAACGTGGACGTCCCCGTAAATACAAAGCTACTATCGGTACTGGCAAAGTAGGCCGCCCGGCTAAAAGTGCTACAGCTAAAGCTGGCCGCCCTGCTAAAAAAACAGGCAAACGTGGCCGTCCGACTAAACCCGTTGTTGCGTAAATAAATAATATTTAATAGTAAAAAGCCGGAGTTATATGCTTCGGCTTTTTTATTTTAGCCGCATCAATACTATTACTACCATGGATTTTATAAAAGGAACGCGCGTAAAGCACGATTTATATGGCGATGGCATCATAACCGGTGTAGAGGCCGCAATTATTAAGATAAACTTTAAAACCCGGGGCGAGATGGAATTATCGCGCCGCACCGCTTCTGATGTGTTGCTGGTTTTAGACGACGAAGACGATGCTATTGAAGAAAAAGCAACCTATACCGTTTCGGAGATAGAGAAAGCCTTTATGAAGGTTATTGATAAGTACAGCGACCTTCAGCAAACCGTTCCCCTGGGCGATAAGTGGGTTGGTGGCACTATGATACTAAAACCCGCCAGCGACAGCCTTAAGCCTAAAGAAATACCCATTGATACTTTCTTCCACAAGATTGTAATGCTGCGCGACCGCCTGCGTGTACTGGAGCAAAACATAAACTCTAACGCCAAGCTTACCGACGAAGACAAGGTAGCCATGCAGCAATACATTACCCGTTGCTACGGATCGTTAACTACCTTTAACATACTCTTCAGAGACCCTGAGCACCAATTTACCGGGGCTAAAGGAGGCAAAGAAGAATAAGGGTAAACTAAAAACGAAAAGTAAAAAACGAAAAACCCATTTCTTCTTCTAATAATTTATAATTGCTAATTCATAATTAATGTCAGTTAACACTGTATTTAAAGACAATCTTCTTCAAGACAAAGTAGCCATAATTACCGGTGGCGGCACAGGCATAGGCCTGCGTACAGCCCGCGAAATGGCCCAACTGGGTTGCACTGTAGTGCTTGCCAGCCGTAAAAAAGAAAATCTTGATGCGGCTGTAAAACAAATAGAAGCAGAAGGTGGTAAGGCATTGGCTGTAGAGTGTAACATACGCGAAGAAGATAGTATCAAGGCTTGTATTTCTACTGTTTTAGATACATACGGCAAGGTTGACTATTTAGTCAACAACGGAGGAGGGCAGTTCCCATCACCTGCCGAAATGATTAGCAAAAAAGGGTGGACAGCCGTTATAGAGACCAACCTTACCGGCACATTTTTTATGAGCCAGGAGGTTTTTACCAAATACATGGAAAAAAACGGCGGAGCTATAGTCAACGTTATTGCCAATATGTTTAATGGTTTCCCTATGATGAGCCATACGGGTGCTGCCCGTGCCGGGGTTGAAAATATTACCAAAAGCCTGGCAAACGAATGGGGTAAATATGGTGTGCGTGTAAATGCTATAGCTCCGGGCACTATACAATCTAGCGGATTAGACAGCTACGACCCTATGTACAAAGAGTTTATTATGGGCTATGCCAAACACAACCAAACCCAGCGGTTAGGCACCGAAGCTGAAATTGCATCGGCAATAATATTCCTGCTTTCTCCTGCTTCTGCCTTTACTACCGGTGTTACACTAAGGGTTGATGGAGGCGAGAGCATTTACCATCCGGTATTCCCCCCACAAGAAAATTCAGCTAACGAGATATACGAATAACTGCCGTACATTCGTTATGGAAATTAGGCTAGCCTATCATCTGCCTAAGAAACTTTTATGAAAAAAACTACGCTATCAGCACTAGCCATACTATCGGCGTTGGTTACGCATGCACAATTGCAGCCTACCAAACTATCGGTATTTAGCAACGGTACTTTCTTTGAGCAAAAAGAGGGCAAGCTAAAATTCAACAATAACAAAGCCCATGTAAATTTACCCGGCACCATACTACAGGGTACCTTTTGGCTTGCAGGCAGCAACGACATTAAAATAAAACAGATTGATATTGCTGTTGATACCGTTAAAAAAGTAAAAAACGCGCAATTCCTTGATGATTTTTTAGCCGGTAACGAGGGCAAGAATATTACCCTGCGCTTTACCCCTTCCCTAACCACTGTAGCCAATCCAACGTTACGTAGCTTAACAGGTACTTTGGCTTCATTTAACAAAGTATCAGGTTTAATAAAGCTAAAAACCACCGAGGGTAAAATAATATTAATTAACGCTGATAACCTTAACGATATTGACCTTGATGCCAATGCCAACGAAACGTTTAAAGATGATACCTTAATACGCCGTGCCAGCATTTACCTTGACAAACCCGCTGCCGAAGCACCTTTTAATCAGGTAACCATGCAGACAGGCCTGCAATGGCAACCATCGTATTTTATTAAGTTGGAAAACGATAAAGATGCCCGCCTGATAATGAAGGCAACGGTTGAGAATGGCACCGAAGTAGATTACGATAAAATTGATTTAGATTTAGTAGTAGGCTCGCCACAGTTATTTTTCGGCACCGCTGCCGACCCTATTTGTGATTTTTTTGCCCCCCCACCTCCACCGGCTAACTACACATGGGATTTTGATGGTGATGGTACAGAAAACTTAAACTATCGGGGAAGCCGCTTCCGCCGTGCATTTACCCGCAACGAAGATTTTTCTAAGACCTACAATGTAGTTGTTACCGATGCCAATGGGGTTTCTACAGGCTGGGGATATGGTGATGGTGCTGGCTCAGGTGCAGTTCCTCAAATAAGTGTTAGTGGTAAACTATTTGACACTGTATTTGGCAGTGCTGGAATCGCAGGTCAAGACATTGTTAATCTAGATATTACAGGCGATAAAGACTATTCATCAGAAGGAAAAAAATCGGCCGACTTGTATTACTACCATGCAGGCAAAGTATCGTTGCCACGCAACGTAAAAACAATGTTGCCTATATCGCAAAACACCATCAGCTACAAGCATGTGTACGAAGCCAACATTGGCGATATTACCAACTATGCATATAACAAGGCCGTATTAACAGACGAACCTAAACCGGTAGATGTATTCCACTCGCTTAAAATAACCAACAAAACAGCCGCGCCTTTAACAGAGGCCCCTGTGTTTGTGGTGAACGAAAATGAAGACCCAATTGCACAGGATAAACTAAACTACACCCCTGTAAATGAAGATGCATCTATCAAACTTTCTAAAGCAATTGATGTATCGGTAAAAGGCAAGGAAGAAGAAACAGGCAAAGACGAAAAGGCCCGCAAATTCAATAAAAAAACATACGACAAGGTTATGCTGAAAGGCACACTGGAGGTTGCCAACTATTTAGATAAAACCATTACACTGACACTGAAAAAAGCCTTGCGTGGTGAGGTAACGAAAACCGATGGTGGCACTGTAACCAAACCGGGCCGCTTTTTAGACATAAACCCTGTATCGCTTATTAAATGGGATGTTGAACTAAAGCCCGGCGAAAAGAAAACCATTGTTTACGAGTACGAAGTATATATAGCTCCTTAATAATTTGTGAAATAAGAATCAAAACTGCATCATTACCCAAAACAATAGAAAAGCATGAAACGCATATTAATAATAACAGGCCTTATGGTTGCTACACTGGCAGCCAATGCCCAAATGAAAACCACCAAAGTATCGGTGTTTAAAAACGGCACTTTCTTTCAGAAAAAGGAGGGCAACATGAAAATTACCGACCGTGTAACGTATGTTGATGTGCCATCTACAGCGCTATTAGGCACGTATTGGATTGCAGCCGGTAAAGACTCTAAAGTGCAACAGATAGATGTTAGGCAGGACACCATTAAAAAATCTAAAACCGCCATATCTATAACTGATTACCTGCAAGGCAACGAAGGCAAGCAAATAACCCTGCGCTACAACCAGATAATAGATGCATCAAAACCATCTATGCGCACCGTAACAGGTACACTGGTTAAGTACTTCCCGCAAACAGGAATTATTAAGCTGAAAACTGATAACAACAAGATGCTTATCATATCTACATCAAACCTTAACGATGTAGAATTTGATTCATCGGTATCGGATAAATACCAGGCCGATACTATCGTACGCCGTGCTAAAATCCAACTGGAGAAAAACATCGGCAGCAACGATTTTACTATCGTGTCTATGCAAACAGGTGTGCAATGGCAACCATCGTACTACATCCGTTTGGTAAATGATAAAGATGCCCGTTTGGTAATGAAAGGCACTGTTGAAAATTTCTCTGAAGACTTAGAAGATGTTGACCTTGACCTTGTAGTTGGTGCGCCGCAAATGTTCTTCGGCACCCAATTCGACCCTATCTCATTAGGTTACCTAACATCGCTTATTACTACATCGTATGCTAACGGCACTTATGGTAATGACAACCGCTTTTTAAGCAACGCACAAACCGCTATGTGGGATTATAACAGCACAGGTGGTGCAGCCACTATTCCTATTGCAGGCGAAGACGAATACACCGCTAACGGAGAAAAGGTATCTGACCTTTACTACTACAAAGCCGGTAAGATTACCCTTAAAAAGAACACCAAAACGCTTATCCCAATATCGCTTACTACTATACCTTACAAAGATGTGTACGAAGCTGATATTGGCGATATAACCAACTACTACGTTAACCGTAGTGTTACGTATGATGAGATGCAACGCACCGATTCGTACCACTCGTTAAAGTTCACTAACAAATCGAGCGCACCTATTACCACTGCACCTGTATTTGTAGTTGACCAGGACGAGAAACCATTAGCGCAAGACCAGATAAAATATACTCCTGTTAATGCCGATGTATTGGTACGTTTATCTAAAGCTATTGACGTATCGGTAAAAAGTAAAGATGAAGAACTAAGCCGTGGCGAAAAGGTTAAGAAGTACAACAAACTGTACTACGATAAAATCACCCTTAAAGGCACTGTAGAGGTTACCAACTACTTAGACAAACCCATTACCCTTAGCGTTAAAAAATCGGTAAATGGTGATGTTATTAAAGCCGAAGGTGCTACCACCAGCAAATCGGGCCGCTACAACTCACTAAACCCATTCTCTACTATTAAATGGGAAGTAGAACTAAAAGCAGGCGAAAAGAAAACCATTAACTACGAGTACGAAGTGTATATTACTGCAGGATACTAGAAAACTATAAGTAAAAAACTAAAGGCCCTTTGCGTTAGCGTAGAGGGCTTTTTATTTTATCTATATTTAGGATATGAAGGCATACCTCTTCGCAGGCTTTTTTGCATTGTTTCTTTCCGCTTGCACCATTGTAAAAAACAGCGATGTTACAACCTGCACAAAACACAATTGCAAAGTGCGTAAAGGCTTTGCCAAAAATCATTATGGAAGGGTATGTGTTGGAAATGATGGCAGTCTTTTGAAAGTAGGCATGTGCGGTGGGTGCATTGTTCCCGGAAACCCCTTTAAAAGGTATTCGTATATAAAATACTGCCAGCGCTGCCAAAAAGAATGGGAGTTAAAGCATAGTTCTAAAAACAAAGAATAAAAAAAGCCCCTGATTTCTCAGAGGCTTTTCCTTTATAGATAGTAATACTATTTCTCTACAGTGATGTTCCATTTAGGAGCTTCAACACGCTTAATCTTTTTATTCTCGG
>JBIPNX010000054.1:0-9065 GCA_044378145.1 Flavobacteriales bacterium
GGCAAAACGAGAAGCTTTTAGCTACCGTATCGGCCGCATACGAGCTTAGCCAAAGCCGCGAACGTGTAGAACTATTAGAGGCCCGCCAACGCATACAACACGAAGGACCTGAATGGGAAAACGCAGGTTTGATTGGCACATCTGACTCTATAAAACGCGTAAACCAACTAATAGATAAGGTAGCCGCTACCGATGCTAATGTATTGGTACTGGGCGAGAATGGAACGGGCAAAGAGGTTGTTGCCAAGCTTATACATAAACGTTCGTTACGCAAAAACGAGGTATTTGTAAAAGTTGATTTAGGTGCTATACCCGAAAGCCTTTTTGAGAGCGAACTGTTTGGCCACCGTAAGGGCGCCTTTACCGATGCCCGCGAAGACCGCACCGGCCGCTTTGAAGCCGCGCAGGGAGGCACGTTGTTTTTAGACGAGATTGGTAACCTGTCGTTACCTATGCAGTCTAAATTATTGACAACATTGCAAAGCAAACAGGTAATACGCGTGGGCAGCAATTTGCCTATTGATATTGACATCCGCATGATATGCGCAACGAATGTACCGCTGCACAACCTTGCCGTTGAAAACAGGTTTAGGAAAGATTTACTGTACCGCATAAATACTGTAGAGATAAACCTTCCGCCGCTAAAACAGCGAGGAAGCGATATCATCCTATTGGCAAACCATTTCTTAGAACAGTTCGCCAAAAAATATCAAAAGCCTGAATTGAAATTTTCAAAAACCATTGAAAAGGCTTTGTTTGATTACCACTGGCCGGGGAATATCCGCGAGCTTCAACATGCCATTGAACGGGCTGTGATACTGGCAGACAATGCCACCATAATGCCATACGACCTTATCCCTCAAAACGCAGGCGCATATCCTGTTGAACGTATTGAAAAAAGCAATAATTTAAACCTGGAAGAAGTAGAGAAGCAACTAATCAACAAGGCGCTGCAGCAGCACAACGGAAACATAAGCCAGGCATCAAAAGAACTGGGCCTTACCCGTGCCGCATTGTACCGCCGTATGGAGAAATATGGTATTTAAAAGTTATAGGTTTAAGTTATTAATCCGCTTAGTAGTAATGCTGGTGTTTGCTTTTATGGGCATGGCCTGCGTGTTTTGGTTCGGGTTTATTTATACCACATTTATTGTACTGGGGCTCCTGGTATTTTCTATTATAGAATTCTTCAGGTTTAGCGATAAAACCAACCGCGAGTTACAGCAGTTTTTACTCTCTATTAAATACCACGATTTTTCTACCCAATACAATGCATCGCTCGATTTATCTAACAAAGAACTTCGCGAAACCTATAACATTATCACCACTGAGTTTAATAGGCTTAAGTTGGAAAAAGAGTACAACCATATATTCCTGCAAAGTATAGTTGAACAGGTGCCTATTGGCATTATAAGCATTGTTGCCGATGGTAGCATTGTACTGTTTAACCGCGCCGCAAAGCAAAGCACCGGGATTGAACATTTGGCCAACATCCAGCAATTGCAAAAGGTGAACGATGCCCTGTTTAAAGCCACACAGGCAGCCAAAACCAGCGGCAGCCAGATTGTTACTTTTTTGAAGGAAAGCGAGGAGCATACCTTGTCTATCACCTTAGAAGAAATACCCGTAGGGAACACAGTACACAGCCTATACCTGTTGCAGAATATAAAGAACGAACTGGACAAGCAGGAGATAGAATCGTGGCAAAAGCTTATTAGGGTTATCACCCACGAGATAATGAATAGCATTACACCTATTGCATCGCTATCTGCCACATTGTACGAGAGCCTGCAAAAACAACCCATAGATGCGGAAACCCTTGCGGATATTACCGCAGGTATGAATGCCATAAAAAACCGGAGCGAAAGCCTTACCGAGTTTGTTGACAGCTACCGCCAGATAGCCCGTGTGCCCAAGCCCGATGCCAAGCATTTTGATATTGGCGACACTGTAAAGCGCATTGCGGGGTTATATGAAAACCAGGCCAAAGAAAAAGGCATAACCATAAGTTGTACCGTAGATACGGCTGACCTTGATGTGTTTGCCGATGAACGCCAGGTAGAGCAGGTGCTTACTAATATGGTAAACAACGCCATAGACGCGATAGGAAACAATGGTAAAATAGCTTTAAATGCAGTTCAGGATGAGAAGAACGTTACCCTGACTATTGCAGATAACGGAAGCGGAATTGATATAGAATACCTTGATAAAATATTTATTCCCTTTTTTACCACCAAGCAGCACGGCAGTGGCATAGGCTTAACGCTTAGCAGGCAGTTGCTATATAATAACCGGGCATCGGTATCGGTAAAATCCGAATTAGGAAAAGGAACCGTATTTATAATAAAGTTTTGGAGGTAAAACCCCTCTTATAACTTAGGCAGCAGGCCGATAACAAGCGATACCAGCATTACTATTATCATTACAAAAAATACCATTTTATTTATTTTAGATTGGTTGGATACTATACTTAGTATCTATAAGATGCCAAACTATTACAAAAAGTTACAGGCTGGCGCAAAAATATTTTAAAAACAAGCAATAATGGCATAAGCCTGTTAATTATTGGCATTTGGAATAGTAATTGAACTCAATATCCTAGAAAAAAGTTTAAGTATTTACAATATTGTTTTTTAATAATCGTCAACCCTTATATAAAGCGATAAAAAAGTGGAAATTGCAACGGTGGCTATACAGCGCGAAAAAAAGGTATCAGAATGGTTTGCCAGTTATGGCAAGCGCCTGCTATCCTTTATAAGCAAGCGTGTTGGCGATATTGAAGAGGCCGAAGATATTGCCCAGGACGTTTGGCTACAGGTAAGCCGTCACCCTAACATTGATGACATTGAGGAGATTGGAAGCTGGTTATTTACATCGGCACGTAACAGGGTTATAGACAATTACCGCAAAAAGCGCCCGCTCACCATGAGCAAAATCGGGATGCATACCGATAATGATGGTGAAGAAGGTGGCCGCGCCGACGAGATCTACTTTGACCAATGGGCAGGACATACCCTACCCGACCGTACAGTTGAAAGCAAAGAATTTTGGAGAGAGCTGTATAGAGTATTGGACACATTGCCGCAGGAACAGCGCGATGTGTTTATCGCTAATGAGTTGTACGACATCAGTTTTAAAGAAATGGCAGCAGAAAGCGGCCACTCTATAAACACCCTGCTTGCGCGCAAACGTTATGCAGTACTGCACCTGCGCAAGCATTTTGAACATTGGAGAAAGTAGTATAAACAAGACAATAAACAATTAATAAGATATGAAAGCAAAGTGGATTTTTAAAGCCATATTCGGGGCGCTGTTTTTTGGAGCTGCCATGGGCTTTGTTACCATGTGGCTTTGGAACTGCCTGGCCGTTGAGCTATTTGCCGCACCCGTAATTACTTTTTGGCAAGCCATAGGCCTGCTGATACTGGGCCGCCTGCTAACAGGAGGTTTTGGTCACGGACACCGCGGCGGCTGGGGAGAGCATTGGAAGCATAAATACCAGATGAAAGCCCAAATGAAAGAACGTTGGGGCTCTATGAACGAGCAGGAACGCAAAGATTTTATGGACAGCTGGAAAAAGCGTAACTATTGCGGGCCATTTGGCAAGGAAGACAAAGAACAAAAGCCCGATATTGAAACAGCAGATTAGTTTGTGATTTTTAATTAGACGATAAACCGGGGCGTTAACAATGTCCCGGTTTTTTGTTTCTTTATAGGATGAAGTTTCAACTAAATGCATGGTATCTATATTCCATAATAGCATTATCACTACTAAGCAGCCTGGTAGCTATTGGGGTTGGACACATGCTTTTGCATAAAGTAAGCCCTGTTGAAGATGCTGTAAGAGAATGTACAGAAAGAGCTGATGTTGCTTACTACCTATCGCTCTATTCAACTTTAGTTTTTGTTTTATTAGCCAATGTATATTACTGGCAAAAAGGTAAAACATTATTCTTTTTTATTACGTTTCTGTATTACGGCATTACTACTATAGCTTACTATTGGTTATTAGAAGAGCGCTTCCACTTTAAAAAAGCCAATGGATTATGGCGTGGAGAGTTCTCTTTAACTTACATAGGGACTGTATTTTTTATTATTATTTGTGCTTTGGGGCTGGCAATAAATTATTCTGTTATCAGGTATTTCCGCAACCAAAAAAATCAAAACAGCATAAAGCATTATATTTGCCTCACCCATGAGTAGAATAAAACTTCTGACCATAATAGGCGCCCGCCCCCAGATTATTAAGGCTGCCGCACTAAGCAGGGCTATCCGCACGCATTTTGCAGAGCAGATAGAAGAAGTAATTGTACACACAGGGCAGCATTATGATGAGGGTATGTCGGCTGTGTTTTTTGAAGAGCTTGGAGTACCTAAAGAAAACTACAACCTGAATATAGGCTCTAAAAGCCATGGCCACCAAACAGGCCAAATGATGGCGGGTATTGAAGATATCCTGCTTAAAGAAAAGCCTGATGCATTGGTTGTTTATGGCGACACAAACTCAACCTTAGCAGGAGCATTGGCAGCGGCCAAGTTGTTAATTCCCGTAATACATATTGAGGCAGGCCTTAGGTCGTTTAACAAATCGATGCCTGAGGAGATTAACCGTATAGGTGCCGACCATGTTAGCACCTTATTGTTCTCCCCATCAGAAACAGGCTTTGTAAACCTGGTGCGCGAAGGTTTTGAACCTACCAATGCAGGCCCCTATACAGCAGACAACCCTAAAATTTACCATTGCGGAGATTTGATGCTGGACAACAGCCTGTATTTTGGTGATATATCTGACAAAAAGAGTACCGTAATAAATCAACTGGGACTTAAAGGCAAGAATTTTATCCTGGCTACCATTCACCGTAATGCCAATACTGACGATGCGAACAGGCTGTCGGCATTGTTTCTTGCGTTGAATAATATCAGTATAGAAAACAACCTTCCGGTAGTATTACCCTTGCACCCAAGAACCCGCAAAATGCTGGATACCCACCTGCATATTGAAGTAAAAACAGCGGTTGAAAAAAATACCGCTTTTATGATTACCGACCCTGTTGGCTTTTTAGATATGGTAGCGCTGGAAAAGCAGGCCCAAATGGTAATTACCGATAGCGGCGGGGTACAAAAAGAAGCATACTTCTTTAAAAAGCCCTGCATAATTTTACGCCCCGAAACTGAGTGGGTAGAGATTGTAGATGCCGGGGCCGCTATTTTAGTTGATGCAGACTATGGCAGAACAATGGAAGCCTTTGAAGAGTTAAAGGATAAGCAGATAGACTATAAGCCTATTTTTGGCGATGGCAAAGCTGCTGAATTTATGTGCGAAGAAATTTTGAAACACATACAGCCACAGGCTTAAAACAATTATTTTTACAGCATGAAATTACTTATTAAAATATTTATCTCAGGCGTTGCAGCATTTTTTACTGCTATGCTATTACACCCACACGTACGAATTGGATATGGCGATAAGCCCGACTTTGTATTATCATTATTCCTGGCAGTGGTTTTATCTTTTCTAAACAACTTTTTAAAGCCATTATTGCTGATTTTAACCATACCAATTACCGTATTTACATTCGGTATATTCCTATTGTTTATTAACGCTATTATACTTTATGTAGCTACATTAGTATTGCCCGAGTTTCAAATAGACAGTTTATGGTGGGCTATATTATTCAGTTTGATTTTAAGTGTGATTACATCGGTACTGGAAAGCATATTAGGCACTAAAGAAAAAAAGGCCCGTAATAACGACTAAACACACTGCTTCAGCGCAAGCTATATGTACGTATACAACAACAAAGACTTACTTAATATTTTTCGTATCAGGGCTTCTGATACCGCGTGGAAACTTTTTCCGCTGATATTAGTTATTGCCGCATATACAGGATTCGTTATCTGGGTTGAAGTTTCGTACCTGCATTTATCTGAACAAAGCAGCATTAAGAACATACCTATTATGCATAGCCTGTTAGGCTTTGCAATTTCTATGCTGCTGGTATTCCGCACCAACACCGCTTACGACCGCTGGTGGGAAGGCCGCAAACTATGGGGTGCTTTGGTAAACAACAGCCGCAACCTGGCATTAAAACTTAATGCTATTCTTGATGCTGACGACAATGAAAGCAGGACATTTTACAGAAAATCTATACCGCTATTTGCCAGTGTATTGCGCAGGCATTTGCAGTTAGATTCTACTAAATATTCGTTGGATGATATTGACCACCCGGAGTTGGGCGATATTGATATACAAAAGCATTTGCCTAACCAGGTTGCCTCTAAAATGTTTAGCAAGGTTAACAGGCTATACAAAGCAGGTAAAATTACCGGCGATCAATTAATCGTATTGAATGCCGAGCTACAATCATTCAGCGATATATGCGGTGCCTGCGAACGGATAAAAAACACGCCTATCCCCTACTCATACAGCGCGTTTATAAAGAAATTTATTTTTATGTATGTGGCAACACTGCCCTTTGGCTTTGCTTTGAGCATGGGCTATTTAGCTATACCGGTAGTTGCTTTTATATTCTATGTGTTAGCTAGTCTTGAAATTGTAGCCGAAGAAATTGAAGACCCTTTTGGCTTTGACGACAATGACCTGCCCATGCAAAAAATTGCAGAGAACATCAAAAAACACGTAGCTGAATTAATCTAGTGCAAAGCTAAATTTCAGTTTTCAACTTTCAGATTTCAACTATTCAAGAATCTTAGTCTTCATTGAGGAGTAGCGCAGTATAATAAACGCTACTACTATTACCGCTGCATAAATTCCGGCTTCGTTATACTCTTTGAAAATCAGCTTGCCAATAAAGAACAGCGTAGAGTATATCATAACTATTGAAGACAACCAACATATAACCAGATAGCCCGGTTTACCAACGTTGGCAGGTAAAGTAAACTTACCCCAGTTACCCATTGGGCGTACTTTGTTGTAGAAGTTAGAGAGTGTTTTATCGTCTTCGGGTTTTGTTAAAAAAGTAACAACAAGCCAAGCTATGGTGGTAAATATTACCGTAATAAAGAAGGTGATTTTATTGCCCTGCCACCACACTAATTCTGTACCGGTAACAAGGTTCCCCTCAATGCCAAATTTACAAACAGCATAGGCAACAAATGGCGCCAGTGTAGCTGCAATCTCGCTCCAGGCATTAATGCGCCACCAGTACCAGCGTAGTATCAACACAAGGCCAAGGCCTGCACCACACTCCATAATAAAAGCCCACACACCCGATATTGATGTAATAAACTGGGTAACCCACAAAGCCACACCCATAATTAGTATAGTAACAACACGGCCTGCTAATACATAATGTTTTTCGGCTGCATCAACATTGGCAAAAGTGCTTTCAGGGCGTTTAAAGCGTTTGTATAAATCGTTTACCAGGTAACTGGCCCCCCAGTTTAACTGGGTAGAAATAGTACTCATATACGCCGCTAAAAATGCCACCAGCAGCATGCCTTTTAAACCTGCAGGTAAAAAGTCGTTCATGGCCATTACATAACCGTCCCGGGGTGTTTCCAATCCCGGATACAATACAAGGCAGCAAAGGCCAACTATAATCCAGGGCCATGGGCGCAGCGCGTAATGGGCAATTTGAAAAAACAGGGTAGCAAAAATGGCATGTTTTTCATTCTTCGCACTCATCATCCGTTGGGCTACATAGCCACCACCACCGGGCTCAGCACCGGGGTACCACGACGACCACCATTGCACACCCACAAAAGCCAAAAAGGTTAACATAGTAATGGAATAAGCCCCGCCAGCAGCACCGTTGTTACCAATAGAGGGAAAGAAATCAAACGCCCAGGGCTTGTCTGCCAGTTGGGCTTTAAGGCCATCAATACCACCAATCTGGTCGCTGTTTACAACAACAACTGCCAGAATAATGCAACCCGCCATAGCAATAAGAAACTGCACAGCATCGGTAACAGCAACTCCCCATAAACCCGATAGCGAAGAATAAAACGCAGTAATAAGCATGGCTGCTGCCGTGTATTGCAACGTCTCGGTATAACTAAGGCCAAACATTACTTTTAGTATCGTCATCAGCGCCACGTTTACCCAGCCAATAATAAGAACGTTCATTATCAACCCCAGGTAAACAGCTTTAAAACCGCGTAAAAAAGCTGCCTGCTTGCCTCCGTAGCGTAGCTCTATAAACTCCAGTTCAGTTAACACCTCGGCCCTGCGCCACATACGTGCAAAGAAGAAAGTAGTTAACATACCGCCTGTTAAGGCACTCCACCATATCCAGTTGCCCGATATACCATTTTGCACAACCAGCTCGTTAACCGCCAAAGGGGTATCGGCAGCAAAAGTGGTTGCTACCATGCTAATACCGGCCAGGTACCAAGGCATGTTACGCCCGCCAAGAAAAAACTCTGACGAGTTTTTGCCTGCACGTTTGCTGTACCAAAGGCCAATGCCCAACGACAGTACAAAGTATGCCGCTATGATTATCCAGTCTATTGATTCTAACATGTGTGATATATCTTAAACCTAAATTAAAGAAGTTATAGCTTGTGGTTAACGGGTAGGTTTTAGTACTTTTGAACAAAACAACGTTACTATGGCATCATTTGATATTGTAAGCAAAGTAGAACACCAAAGCCTTGACAACGCTATAAACGTGGCCCGTAAGGAGATTACCACCCGCTACGACTTTCGCGATAGCAAGACTGAGATTGACTTTGATAAAAAAGGCATGAGCATTACCATTACTACAGAGAATGATATGCGTATGGAGGCTATTGAAGATGTGCTGCGCAGCCGTATGATGAAGCAAAAGATAGATCCTGCCGTGCTCGATTTTGGTAAAGAACATTATGCCAGTGGCAATATGATACGCAAGGATATTAAGATAAAAGAGGGTATTGATAAAGATACCGCCCGCAAAATTGTGAAGGACATTAAAGACTCGCGCCTAAAGGTACAACCCCAGATTATGGACGACCAGGTTAGGGTATCGGCTAAGTCGATAGATGATTTGCAAAGCACCATGGCTATTGTCCGCAGCAAAGACTACGAAACAGCTTTGCAGTTTACCAATATGAAATAATAT